>DAOSUG010000053.1:0-8840 GCA_035378545.1 Micropruina sp.
CTGCAGGCCGTCCAGCCGGCGCAATACCGCCAGCGTGTCGCCCGGGGCATTGATGGCGCCCCAGGTGCGCTCCTTGGTCAAGTACTCGCACTGCGCGTCATGCAGCACCGCGAACAGCCGCTCGCGTAGGCTCGGCGACGGTGCCATGCGCTCCCGCAGCCGCACGGCGGCACCCACCGCGGTCTCCACCGCACCCAGGTCGACCCGCAGCCGTCCGCCCTCGGGGGTGGCCCGACCGTGATCGACCTCGGCAGCCCCGATGCCGTGCAGAATCAGCGTCCACGATCGGAACTCGGGCACCACCTCAAGCGCACCCTGGGCCGCCGCCACCGTGAACACCCCGGCCTGGTCGTCCCACTCCAGGTGCGTCCGGACGGCGCGTGGTTCGGCCGCGTCGTCGTCCTCATACAGCGTGAACGAGCCGCGCGCTCCCGCGAACACATGCACCTCGAAGGCGTCCGGGTTGCCGATCCCGTAGTCGTCCGGGGCGGTCAACGGCACGACTGCTCCCGTGCGGGCGAGCACCGGGTAGCCGGCCAGCGGCCGGTGCAGGTGCAGGGTGCGTCCGCCGGTGTAGGCGACGTCGGTGAAGAAGTCGACCCAGTCACCCTCGGGCAGCCAGGTGGTCACCGACGCCAGCCCGGTCACCGGGTCGACCGGCGAGGTGATCGGCGCGACCAGCAGTCGCGAGCCGAACAGGAACGTGTTCGGGGAGCCATACCCGCGCTGAAAGAGCAGGTCGGCCTTCTGGTCGACGTGATACAACGGCCGGCACACCGACCGGTTGGTGCGGTGTGCCCGCTCGTTCATCGTGTACAGGTAGGGCACCAGTCGGTGCCGCAACCGCAGCGACTCCACCATCACCGAGGCGTACTCGGGGGGATAGTTCCACGGCTCCTTGCCCTGGAACTGGCTCAGCGACGAGTGCAGCCGGTTGATCGGCGAGAAGGTGCCCAACTGGTACCAGCGGGTGGCCAGTTCGTTGTCGCGGTAGCCAAACATGTGGCCACCGATGTCGTGACTCCACCAGCCGAACCCGATGTTCGAGGCGGTGGCGGTGAACCGGGGTTGAAACTGCAGGCTCGGCCACGAGGTGATGGTGTCGCCGGAAAAGCCGACCGGGTAGCGGTGCGACCCCGGCCCGGCGTAGCGCGAGAACGTGATCGGACGCCGGCCGCGGCGCGCGCTGTCGAGGTAGTGGTAGTGGTTCAGCAGCCACAGCGGGTCGAGCCCCGAGATGGACGTGTGCGTGCCCTGCTGCCAGTCCAGCCACCAGAAGTCGACCCCGTCGTCCTCCAACGGGTGGTGCACCTGCTCCAGGTAGGCCCGCAGAAAGCTCTGCTCGGCGATGTCGAAGTCGACCGGCTGCTCGGTCGCGGGGTCGATGCCGAGCGCGTCCGCAATGCGCCGGTACGGCTCCTCGAACGCCCGGACGCCGTCCGCCGGGTGCACGTTGAGCGCCACCCGCAGGCCGCGGTCGTGCAACCAGGCGAGCAGGTCCGGCGGATCGGGAAACAGCTCGCGGTTCCAGGTGTAGCCGGTCCAGCCGGTGCCGTACTGGGGCGGGACGTCCACCAGGTGCCAGTCCATGTCGAGCACGGCCACGCTGAACGGCACTCCCTCGGCATCGAACCGCTCCATCAACCCCCGGTACTCGGCATCGGAGTAGGGGTGATAGCGGCTCCACCAGTTGCCCAGGGCCCAGCGGGGCAGCAGTGGCTGGTGCCCGGTGAGGCGGTGAAAGTCGTCCAGGGCCTGTTGGTAGGCGTCGCCGTGCGCGAACAGGTAGACGTCGGTGTTGCCGGGGGTGCGGGTGCCGATCCAGCCGTCGGACTCGAGCGCCATCGTCGTGGAGTCGTCCAGCACGGCCGAGCCGAGAAAGCTGAGCACCCCGTCCTCGAGATCGGCCGGGCCGTCGACCTCGTCCAGGGTGCGGGCGGTGCCGCCCAGGTTGGCATCGCCGCCGCCCCACAGCTGTTGCCGCTCGCCGTATCGCCAGGTGCGCCGGTGCCCGGACCCCCCGGCCAGGTGCGCGTACAGCCCGCCGGGGCTGAACGGCCGCTCGTCGTAACTCAGGTGCACGGTGTCGGTGACGATCTCGATGCCGTGCTTGGTGCGATGCACGGTGAACTCGACCGGCTCGAACTCGCGATTGATCACCATCTGGGTGGCGCGGTCCTCGAACGAGCCGTTCGACGAGTACTCCAGCCGGAACAGCGCGTTGCTCAGCACGGTGATCCGGTAGTTCTCGCCCACCACCTGCGCCTCGGGCACCGCGTGTGGAGTGGTGGGCAGGATCAGGTGCTCGGGCAACGTCATGCCACGACCCTATCGGCGCCCTCGGGGACCGTCTGCGCCGACGTCGCTCAGGCCGTCCGCGGCAGGGTGGGCGGCCTCACAGCCGTTTCATATCGCACTTGGACAGCCGGTAGTAGCCGGGGCCGTACCAGGTGCGCTTTCCGTTCTGGTCGAGTTCGACGGTTGATCGCCGCCACCCGCTTGAGGTCGGCCGTGCTGACAGTCTGCTGGTCGGCGGCCGCAGGTTTCGGCAGCATCGCCGCTGTCGGAAGGCTCACCGACGCCCACTGCCGCCACGCTCCCTGGCCCTGCTTGACGTACACGGACACCTCGGGACGGTCCGACAAGCCGGTGGTGGCGATCAGGGTCCGCCGGTCGCCCTCGAGGGACCAGCCGAGCACGTCGCTGACCTGGCTACAGCACCAGCACCAGGCCGGTCGCCGTTCCGCACACCACCATAGCCACGACGGCGGCCACGGCGTCCAGTCGGACGAAGGGCACCTGCAGCCGCATGGTGCGCCGGGTGCTGCGCAGCCCGCGCACCTGCAGGGCGCCCGCGATCTGCTCGCCGCGCCTGATGCCGCCGACCAGCAGGCCGAAGGCCGCCCGTCCGTAGCCGCGGACGCCGAGCTTGGGGCGCCCGCGCCGGTCGAGCGGGGCACGGCTTCGTCCGGCCGCCAGCAGCGTGGACCACTGCTGCGGCATGGCGCCCAGCATGCGGTGCGCGGTCAGCACGGCGAAGCCGACGCTGGGGGTGAGCCGCAGGTGTTGCATGGCTGCGGTGACCAGCCTGGTCGGGTCGAGGACGGACGCCACCGCGACCGCGGGCACCGCCACCACCAGCACCCGCAGGGCCAACGCCATGCCGACAGCCACACCTTCGTCGGTGATCATCAGAGGCCCCGCGTGAGCGAGCACGGCCCCCGGTCGGCTGACCGCGTTGGTGGCCAGCACCCCCACAGCGAACGGGGTGAAGGTCAGGTGCGAGATCACCACGCCGCGCAGTCCGGCACCCGCGGCGAGCAGCAACGTCACGACGCTCAGGTGCAGCGCCAGCGTCGGCAGCGGCGCGAACAGGAACGACACCCCGATGCCGAGCGCTGTGATCAACGCAAGCGGGGTCAGCGGGTTGAGCCTGGCCAGCACACTCACGCCGCCACCCCCAGTGCCTCGCGCACGGCCGCGGGCAACGGCAGCCCGGCCCGCGCCAGCAACGGATCGGCCAGCACCGCCGCAGTCGGGCCGCCGGCCAGCACCTCGCCCTGGTGGATCAGGTAGGTGCGGTCGGCCACCTCGAGCACGAAGCGCAGGTCGTGACTGGTCAGCAGCACGCCCCGGCCCCGGGCCGCGGCGTCACGAAAGGCGCGCGCCGTCCACTCGACCCCGTCGCGGTCGAGGCCGAAGGTGGGTTCGTCGGCCAACACCGCCTGACGCCGGCCCAGCAGCACGGTGCCCACCGACAGCCGGCGCTGTTCGCCGCCCGAGAGTCGATGCACCGACAACCCGGCCGCCCCGGTCAGCCGAAGCTCGGCCAGGCTCGTCTGCACCTGGTCGTCCGGGGCTCCGTCGAAGGCCAGTTCGTCGCGCACCGTGCTGGCCAGAAACTGCTGCTCGGGGCTCTGGAAGATCAACGCCGGACGTCCGGAGGGCAGCTCGATCCGTCCGGCCAGCGGCGGGCGAATGCCGGCCAGCGTCTGCAGGAGGGTGGTCTTGCCCGCCCCGTTGCGCCCGATCAGCGCTACCACCTCGCCCGCGTGCACCGCCACGGTGGCGCCCGTCACTATCGGCGTGCGGTCGTGCCCCACGGCCAGCGCCCGGGTGGCCAGCACCGGTTCGGCGGCCGGCGGGGCGGTGGGGGCCGTGGGCGGGGCCGGACGATGGCGCCGCTCCACCGGCCACGGCACGTGGCAGCCGGCGGCGATCAGGCGGGCACCGTGGTCGCGCCAGACCTGCTCGGCGGGCCCGTCGGCGATGATCCCACCCTCCTCCAGCAGCACCACCCGGCCCGGCAGGCCGGCGCCGTCGGCCCACTCGTCGAGCCGATGCTCGACCAGCAGCAGCGCGGGCGGCGCGGGGGTCTCGGCGACCGCGGCCACCGCCGCGCGCACCCGGCGCAGCGCCTCGGGGTCGAGCATCGAGGTCGGCTCGTCGAGTAGCAGCAGGGCGGGGGCGGGTGCGGTCGCCCCGGCCAGCCCGACTCGTTGCGCCTGACCGGCAGACAGGGTGACGGTGTCGCGGTCGTGCCAATCGGCGGCGTCCACCAGTAGCAGCGAGCGCAGCACGGCGGCTTCGATCTCGCCGACACCCCAGCAGCGGCTTTCGCAACCGAAAGCCACGTCGTCGGCCACCCGCGGCAGGCAGACCGCCGCCGCCGGATCCTGCGGCAGCCAGCCGATCGGAAGCGGAGGGGCTGTCACCGGGCGGCCGAGCACGTCGTCGCCCGACACCTCGATCGACCCCTCGATGCGGACGTGCGGGCCGGGGGTGAGCCCGGCGATCAGCCGCAGCAGCGTCGACTTGCCCGAGCCGGACGCACCCGCCAGCAGTACCTGCTCGCCGGGTTCGATGCTCAGCTCGATGCCGCGCAGCAGGGGGCGTCCGTGCCGCGGGTGCACGGTCAGCCCGCGCACCCGCAGCACGTCGCTCACGCAGGCTCCGACGCCGGCGGGTGGTCGTCGAGCGCGCCGATGGCGAATGAGTCGAGCACGCCCGTTCGTTGCAGGGCCATGACCAGCAACCGGGCCAGCAGCCCACCGAGAATGACACCAGAGGTCACCTGCATTCCCAACCGCAGCAGCAGCAGGTCGGAGCCGAACCAGCCGGCCCGCAACGCGCTGAACCAGAACACCGCAAAGGCACCGAGGGCGCCTGAGGCCGCGTACACGCCCCAGCCGAACCGGCGGTACCGGGTGAGGAAGAACGGCAGCTCGCTGCCCAGGCCCTGCAGGAAGGCGGCCACCAGCAGCAGGGGACCGACCGGCGAGCCGAGAAAGACGACCTCGATGATGCTGGCGATCACTTCGGCGACGATGCCCGCGCCGGGCCGTCGGGTGATGGCCACCGCGAGCGGGGCCACGATCAGCCAACCGCCGAGCAGCACGTGCTGGGTCAGATCGCCGAACGGGCCGGCGAGCAGGCTCAGCGCCACCCAGGCCTGCACCAGCACCCAGTAGACGAAGCCGAACACGACTCCGAGCACCACCACCAGCATGATGTCGCGGGTCTGCCAGCGGCTCAGCCAACCTTCTCCTGACGTGCTCATCGCAGGTTCTCCGACGGGCTGTTCACGCCGATGGTGACGTGGGTGACGGTGTGCGGCACGGCGCTCCCGGCGGCCAGCCAGGTCGCGAAAACCGTCCGCAGCACGTCCGACAGGTCACCGGCCAGCGTGGTGACGAAGTGCTCCGCACGCAGAAAGGTGGCGTCGTGACGGGCCCGCTCGATCGCCGCCCACACCGGGGCGAGGTGGTCGGAACCGTCCTCGGGGGCCGGCGCCCCGGCGTCCGCGAGCGGGTAGAGCGACCATTGCGCCTGCACCGCCACGCCGCTCGGGTCGAGCCGGACGGAGCTGAGCGCTGGTGGCGGCACCGCGCCGCACACCTCGCCGGGGCAGCCGCGCGACAGCATCAGGTGCGCCACCACATGGTGCCCGGACGCGGCGACCGCCGCGATCAGGTCGCGCAGGTACTCGGCCAGCCGCTGCTCGCTGCCGCGCACGAAGGTGGAGATCTTGTCGGTGTCGAGCTGCAGGCCCTCGCGATTCACCGCGGCGAGGGCCTGGGTGATCAGCCGGACGTAGTCGTCGGCCATCACGGCCACGGTGATCCGGGCACCCACGCCGCTGGTCGCGGCCTGGGTGATCGGGTCTGGTGCTGGGTGGATCGCCCGGCCGGTCGAAGCCGGGCGATCAGGGGTGATGGTGGTCATCGCAGTGTCCTCACGTTGGTGCGGACACGGGACGCACGAGGTTCGGGTGAACCTCGGCGTGAGCCTTCCTGCGCCGGCATGATCCGGATCAGGTTCGACGGTCGAAGGTTCGCAAACCTTCCTCTCAGCCCGGTGCTACCGGACTCCCGTGGTGCCCTCACGCTACCGCCGCGGCCGCGCCCGGGGGAGGCGGTGCCACCATTCGGCGGGTCAGTGTGGCGATCGACCCACCGTTCGACGTCCGAGCACACCCCAGGGGATGAACATCGGATGACACGCGTGGATCAAGCCCACGCACCTACCGAGTTCGGGCGCGTCACTGAGCTAGCGTGCAAGCACGGCCGCCACCGCGCAGCCGTCCAGGAGGTAACGATGCGTTGTTTGACCCTGACCGGTCGAACCCGCGGGCCGGCACCCGGCCCACGCCTTCCCGGCTGATCACCACATCGGCCGGCGCAGGTGCGGCGTGCGGCCCCGAGAACAGGAGCGCTCGTGCCCACAACCGCCAGCACCTCTCGCCGATCCACCCGCAGCGCCAGCGCCACCGACGTGCGCACGTACGTGATCGACACCTCCGTGCTGCTCAGCGATCCGCATGCGTTGCGCAACTTCGATGAGCACGAGGTCATCGTGCCGATCGTGGTGATCACCGAACTCGAGGCCAAACGCGATCACCCCGAACTCGGCTACTTCGCCCGTACCGCCCTGCGCTACCTGGACGAACTGCGCGTCGCCAACGGCCGCCTCGACCTGCCCCTGCGGGTCAACGAGGCCGGCGGCACCCTGCACGTGGAGTTGAACCACTCTGACCAGTCCCTGCTGCCGGCGGGTTTTCGGCTCGG
Organism: Micropruina sp.; assembly: GCA_035378545.1. Lineage (GTDB taxonomy): Bacteria > Actinomycetota > Actinomycetes > Propionibacteriales > Propionibacteriaceae > Micropruina. Next base: position 7,068 of record DAOSUG010000053.1, read on the forward strand.
CGACAACGACTCGCGCATCCTGGCCGTCGCACTGAACTATTCCGACGAGGGACGCGAGGTGGTACTGGTCAGCAAGGACGTGCCGTTACGCGTCAAGGCGTCCGCGGTGGGCCTGCTGGCCGAGGAGTATCTGCACGAACTGCCCGCCGATTCGGGTTGGACGGGCATGGCCGAGGTCGACGTGGCGCAGTCCAGCATCGAAACCCTGTACGCAACCGGCGCGGCGATCGTGCCCGAGGCGGTCGACCTGCCTTGTCACAGCGGTGTGGTGCTGCACGCGGCCGGGTCGTCCGCGCTGGGCCGGGTGACGCCCGAGGGCGGCGTCAAACTGGTCCGCAGCGACCGGGACTGCTTCGGCATTCACGGACGCTCCGCCGAACAGCGGGTGGCGCTCGACCTGCTGCTCGACCCGGCGGTCGGCATCGTCTCGCTGGGCGGACGGGCGGGCACGGGCAAGTCGGCCCTCGCGCTGTGCGCCGGGCTCGAGTCGGTGCTGGAGCGTCAGCAGCACGCCAAGGTGATCGTGTTCCGTCCGCTGTACGCGGTGGGCGGTCAGGAGTTGGGCTACCTACCCGGTACGGAGGGCGAGAAGATGTCGCCCTGGGCCCAGGCCGTGTTCGACACCCTCGGCTCGGTGACCAACCGAAACGTGATCGACGAGGTGCTGGCCCGCGACATGCTCGAGGTGCTGCCGCTGACCCACATTCGCGGACGGTCCCTGCACGACGCGTTCGTGATCGTGGACGAGGCGCAATCCCTGGAGCGCAACGTGCTGCTCACCGTGCTCTCGCGGATCGGTCAGAACTCGCGGGTGGTGCTCACCCACGACGTGGCCCAGCGCGACAACCTGCGGGTCGGCCGGCACGACGGGGTGGTCGCCGTGGTCGAGAAGCTGAAGGGGCATCCGCTGTTCGCCCACGTCACGCTGACCCGCTCGGAGCGCTCACCGATCGCGGCCCTGGTCACCGACCTGCTGGAGGACGTCGGCATCTAGCGCCGATCAACGGACGATGCGTTGGTTGGGCTTGTCGAACCGTCGATTGAGTTCGTCGAAAACCCTGCTCGTGAGTGAGGGTCTCGAGTTCGGCCAGCGATAGATCACGAGGTCTCGACAGGCTCGACCAGCGATCGTCCGGAGCCCCCACGGCATGTCCCGCGCGACCCGCCCATCCCACGCGAAAGGGTCTGGACGCCGAGCCGCCTCGCAGGGTGTGCTGAGGGCATGAGAACTCTCTTGCGCTGGTTGCTCGCCGGCTCCATGGTGTTCGCCGGACTCAGTCACCTGTTCTGGGCCCGTCGGGAGTTTCAGGCTCAGGTGCCGGACTGGGTGGGTGAGACCACCGGCCTCGATCCGGACGCGGTGGTGGTCGCTTCGGGCGCGGTCGAGGTGATGCTCGGCTCCGCACTGGTGGTGCTGCCGCGCGATCGGCGACGGGTGGGCGCGATTCTGGCGGCGTTCTTCGTCGCGGTCTTTCCGGGCAACCTCGCGCAGTATCTCGATCGCCGCGACGGGTTCGGCCTGGATACCGACACCAAGCGGTTGGTCCGGTTGTTCTTTCAGCCCCTGCTGGTCTGCTGGGCGCTGTGGTGCACCAGGTCCGAGCAGAAGTGACCGCGCTGCTAGGGCGTGTCGCATAACCGTGGGCGTTCCGCGAGGACGTGCCCAGTGCGTCTGATCGCAAGGCGGAAGACGAGTCGATAGTGGGTCCTCTCGCCGAGGATGACAACGCAGCGAGCGGGCGTACTGGGTGCGCCGCAGCGCGGTCAGGGTTA
>DAOSUG010000054.1:0-6377 GCA_035378545.1 Micropruina sp.
CCATCGCCATTCCATGGGTCGGCTCGCACATCGAGAACGGGCAGTTCGTCGGCTACGACGCGCTGGACCAGAGCATCGATGCGGTCTACGACTCGCTGGTCGAGCTGCAGGCAGCGTCCGCGCGCGAGCGCGACTGACGTGGCGGTTCTGGTCGATTCGCCCCGTTGGCCCGCCCACGGGACGCAGTTCGGCCACCTGGTCTCTGACACCTCGCTGGATGAGCTGCATGCCTTCGCCCACGCGGCCGGCGTGCCGCCGCGGGCCTTCGATCATGACCACTACGACGTGCCCGCGGCTCGCTACCCCGACCTGCTCGCGCTCGGTGCGGTTCAGGTCGGTTCGACGGAGCTACTGAGGCGGCTGGTCGCCGCCGGGCTGCGAGTGCGTCCGGCGCAGCGCACCCCGCGCCGCGCTGCCGCACGGGTGGCGGCCGAATCCGCCTGGCCGCTGCCCGAAACGGACGGGCTGCGCGACGAGTTGCTCGAGCGCTGGGTCGAGCCCCAGCGGGTCTACCACGACGTCCGTCACCTGGCGCAGTGCCTGGACGCGCTGCGGCAACTCCAGCCGCTACCCGCACCTCGCCCCGTCGTGCTCGCGGTGTGGTTTCACGACGCGGTCTACCAGGGCGACCCGGGGGCGGACGAACGCGCTTCGGCCCAGTTGGCGGATCAGCGACTGGCCGGCCTGGTGCCGCCGGACGAGGTGCGCGAGGTCGTCCGGCTGGTGCTGGGCACCATCGCGCACGATCCGGCACCGGGCGACCACAACGCCGCGCTGCTGATGGACGCCGACCTGTCGGTGCTCGGCCAGATCCGCGGCCGCTACCACGTGTACGCCCGTGACGTGCGCGAGGAGTACACCCGCTATGACGACGAGTCCTACCGTCGTGGACGGCTCACCGTGCTGGACGACCTGCTGGACCGGACGCAGCTGTTCCACACCGAGCCTGGACGCGCCTTGTGGGACGAAGCCGCCCGGCGCAATCTCGCCGAAGAACGAACGAGACTCACCGGCTGACCCCGCGAGCAGGACCGCGCCCGTACGTCGCCACGGCGTTGTCGCGGACGCAGGTGCGCCGCGACAACAACAGCAACGCCGCAGTGGCCGTTCGAGGCAGGTGCGCGGCTCCATTCGCGCGGGTACCGACAGCCCTCGGGTCGGCCACCGCGGGCGGGCCCGCTCCGAGCCGACTCGATCTGCGACCCCACTCGCGGTAGCAGACCCCGTCCGCCCTATCGTCGGTGCATGACCAATCGTCTTCGGCTGATGGACGTGGGCTGGGTGCTGGTCACCAACCTGCTTCTGCTGGCCGGTGTGCTCGCGTGGGGGTGGCCCGCCGGCAACGTGTTCGTGCTGTTCTGGATCGAGAACGTGATTCTGGGCGCGGCGACGGCCGTCAAGATCGCCACGGCAGACGGCGTCGACCCCGCCTCGGCCAGCACGACTCCGCGCTGGGCCCGCACCCTGTTCTTCGTCTTTCACTACGGCATATTCGCCCTGGTGCACGGTGTTTTCTCGGTGATCATCGCGTTCGGCATCGGGTTCTCGTTCAGTCTCTGGGCACTGGGACTACCGGCCGCCTTGATCGCACTGCGCTACGGCGTCGAGTTGGCGACCGGCTGGTTTCTGGGTGATGCGCGGCGCACCGTCACGCCCGGCCAGGCGTTCGCATCGCCGTACCCGCGCCTGATCGTGCTGCATGTGGCGACCATTCTCGGCTTCTTCGTGGTCATGTCGTCGACCTTCCGAACCACCGCGGGCGGTCGCGCAGCAGGCCCGCTCGGCCCGCTGCTGAACTGGCTGGACGCCCACGGCCACCCGGTCAGCAGCGGCTTGCTGGTGGTGAGCATCCTGCTGGTGATCAAGACCATCGCCGATCTGCTCGTGCTGCGCTCGCGCGCCAAGGGCACGCCGCTGAAGTTCAGCTACGGCACGTCCTGAGCCGGCGATCCCTGGTCGCCGGATGTTTCTCCCCGAGGCCTGTGGAAAGGGCTAGCTAGTGACGCGGCGCCGGGCGATCCCTGAAAAGCCTGCACCAGTAACCCGACCCCTGCCTCGGCACGGCGGGAGGTACCGTACTGGTGCGGGCTTTTCAGGCGCCTGCCTGGGTGCCCCTCGCCGTCGGTCGGTCCCTGGTCCGCCCCGCGCGCAGCCTGAGAATCGAAGAAGCAGATCCGCCACCTTGTCCGGCGCGCAGTCGGATGGTTGGTTCGGGGACGGTTCCCAACACGGTGCATAGAAATCCCCGGACAACCGACCTGGACGCCCGCAGCAGCCGCCCGGACGTCTCAGCGCTATCCGGCCCCCGCTACGGATCCCTGCGCTACCCGGCCCTTGGGCTATCGTGCATCGGTGTCAGGTCCGCAGCTCCGGGGGTTGAGCCCCGCGACTTTCACCCGCACTCTCACCGCCGCGGCGCTCACGGTTGCCTTGGTGGGCTGCGCCGCAGCGGCACCCGGGGCCGGTCCCTCCAGTGAGCCCGCCGGCTCGTCCAGCCCGACCCTCAGCGCCCGGGCCAGCGCCACGGCGACGCCGTCCGCCACCGCCGGTTCGCCCACCGCTTCGACCTCGACCCCCGCTGCCTCACGCTCGGCAACCCCAAGCACCACGGCCGACGCTCCGAAGGACACCCGCACCGCCGCCAAGCGCAACCGGGCGTTCATGGTCAACGGCATTCCGGTGATCTCGAAGACGCACCCGATCAACGCGGACTACCGGCGCAGCAGCGTCACTTCGCCCAACGGTCTGACCACGCAGGCCCAGACGGCGCTGACCAGGATGATCGCCGCCGCTCGAGCCGCCGGGGTCACGATCCGGGTGCGCAGCGGCTACCGCAGCTATGCGCTGCAGGCGCAGATTCTGGCCAGCAAGATCAAGGAGTACGGCAGCGAGACCAAGGCGCGGCGCTACAACGCGGCACCTGGACGCAGCGAACACCAAACCGGGCTGGCCGTCGACCTGTGGGACGGGGTGACCTGGGGCGTCGGGGTGCGCAGCACGAAGGTCGGCAAGTGGCTGTGGGCGAACGCCTGGCGCTACGGCTTCATCCTGCGCTACCCCGACGGCAAGGAGAAGATCACTGGGTACGCCTTCGAGCCCTGGCACTACCGCTGGATTGGCACCGCCGATGCGAAACACTTCGGCGCCAACAACACCCTCACGCTCGAGGAGTACCTGGGCCTGGCATAGGGCCTGACAGAATTCGATGGCCGAGTCAGTCGTCCGCTGACCATTTGCGTGGGGCCAGGAGTGGGGCGGCCCGCCGAACCGAACGACTTGAGAAGCTCTCCACCGAAGGGATTCGGGCGGTCGCGATGGACGTCACCGACGAAGCATCGATGACCGCCGGCATAGCGAAGATCATCGCCGAGGCCGGCCGGATCGACGTGCTGGTCAACAACGCCGGTTACGGCTCTTACGGCGCCCTGGAGGACGTCGACATCGAGGAGGGTCGCCGCCAGTTCGAGGTCAACGCGTTCGGCGCGATGCGGCTGACCCAACTCGTGGTGCCGCACATGCGCGCACAACGATCGGGCAAGATCGTGAACATCACCTCGATGGGCGGCAAGCTGCACACTCCGCTCGGCGGCTGGTACCACGGCACCAAGTTCGCCCTCGAAGCGCTCAGCGACTGCCTGCGCATGGAGGTCGCCCCCTTCGGGATCGACGTGGTGGTCATCGAGCCCGGCGGCATCGCCACCGAGTGGGGCGCCATCGCCGCCGATCACGTCGAAGCGACCTCCGGGACCGGACCGTACTCCGCCCAGGCCAAGGCGGTGGCCAACTCGCTGCGGTCGGAGGCCAATGCCAACCGCAGCTCTCCGCCCTCTGTGATCGCCGACGCCATCGCCAAGGCCGTGACCGCCCGGCGACCCAGGACCCGCTACGGGGTCGGTTTCGGTGCCAAGCCGCTCATCGCCGCCCGCGGCCTGCTGTCCGACCGCCAGTACGACGCCCTCATCGCCCGCGCTACCGGACTCCCCCGCAGCTGACGGGCAGGGACCTCTGACTCCCGGCGCCCATAGAGCGGAGGCTGCCGACCGCGACCTCGCCGTCGCCGCTGCGGTCGACGGCGCAATGAGCGACCCCGGCCAGGCTGCCGAGGTTTCGTGACTTCAAGGTCGATTCGCTCAGGTCTCGCCGGTCAGACGTCCAGGGCACGGCCGGACAACCACTTGACCATCGCGGGGTCGCGGTGGTCGAAGAACTGGCTGGTGCCGGTGTCGAGGCTGGCGATTGACGCCATTTCCTCATCGGTGAGCTTTAGGTCGAACACGTCCAGGTTCTCTGCCATCCGCTTGGGGCGGACGGTCTTGGGGATCACGACCACGCCCCGCTGGGTCAGCCAGTGCAGCACCACCTGTCCAACACTCTTTCCGTGGGCCTCGGCGACGGCGCACAGGATCGGGTTGGTGAACAGGCCGTTCTTGCCCTCTGCGAACGGTCCCCAGGACTCGATCTGGACGCCCTCGGCCGCCATCAGCTCCTGGTCGGCGATGCGCTGGTGGAAGGGGTGGGTTTCGACCTGGTCGACTGCCGGGACGATGTCGTTGTGGGCGATCAGGTCGACCAGCCGGTCGGGGTGGAAGTTCGAGACGCCGATCGCCCGGGCAAGGCCTTCGGCGTTGATCTTCTCCATGTCGCGCCAGGCACCGTAGACGTCGCCGTAGGGCTGGTGGATGAGGTACAGGTCGACGTGGTCGAGGCCGAGGCGCTGCAGGGAGCGTTCGAACGCGGCGCGGGTCTTGCCCTCGCCGGCGCCCTGGATCCACAACTTCGTGGTGACGAACAGCTCGTCGCGCGGGATGCCGGAGCTCTGGATGGCGCGTCCGACGGCTTCCTCGTTGAGGTATGACGCTGCCGTGTCGAGCGCCCGGTACCCGGCGGCAAGCGCGTCGCTCACCGCGCGCTCGCACTCGGCCGCATCGGCGATCTGGAAGACGCCGAAGCCGAGGATCGGCATCTCGACGCCGTTGTTCAGGGTCACGGTACGCATGGGTGGTTCCTTCCAGTTCGATCGGTACGACGCCAGTCCACTCCTGTGCCCTCGCGCGCGGAAGGCCCTGGCGTACCGCGCACTGCCAGTACCTGTTCTGCGGCAACGGGCCGGCGGTAGCGTCACCGGGTGGACAACCGCCGCGAAATCAACGAGTTCTTGACCAGCCGCAGGGCACGCGTCCGGCCGCAGGACTCCGGGCTGCCGCTCCTCGACGACCGCCGTCGGGTGCCGGGCCTCAAGCGTGAAGAGGTCGCCCTTCTCGCCGGGGTCAGCGTCGACTACTACGCCCGCCTCGAACGCGGTCAGCTCGGCGGCGTCTCCCCGTCAGTTCTGGACGCGATCGCCGACGCGCTCAAGCTCGACGAAGCCGAACGCGGACACCTCCGCGACCTCGCGCAGGCTGCGGCCGTGCCCGAACGAACCCTCCGCAGCCGGACGCCCAAGGCGCTGCCGCTGCGGCCGAGCATCCGCACGCTCCTCGACGGAATGACCGGCGTCCCCGCCTACGTCCGCAACGGACGCGCCGAGATCCTCCACGCCAACGACCTGTGCCTCGCGCTCTACGACGGCATCCTCCAGCGCGACGCGCCGTTCAACCTCGCCCGCTTCGTGTTCCTCGACGGGCGCGCCTCCGGCTTCTTCCCGGACTGGGACGAAGTCGCCGACGGCACCGTCGGCGCCCTCCGGGCCGAAGCCGGACGCAACCCGCTCGACAGGCCGCTCACTGACCTGGTCGGCGAACTCACCACTCGCAGCCACCCGTTCGCCACCCGATGGGCCCGCCATGACGTCCGGCTCCATCGCACCGCGACCAAGCGATTGCACAACTCCGTCGTCGGAGATCTCGAACTCACCGGCGATGCGCTCGAACTCACCGGCGACAACCTCACGATCATCGCCTACACCGCCGAGCCCGGCAGCGCGTCCGCAGACAAGCTGGCCCTGCTCGCCAGCTGGCAGCACACCGACGCTCCAGCCAGGAGCAGCAGGTAAGGAGCCGCGCGGCCTGGACCGCCTACCTGGTGGGCAGCGGCGCTTCCTGGTTGGTCATCCGGTCCTGCGCCTCGGGGTAGCGAGCGCCGAGGATCTGTACCTGGTCGGCTGCGGCGCGCAGGTCGGCGAGCTGGGCGTCGGTGAGTTCGACCTGCGATGCTCCGATATTCTCCTCGAGCCGCTCGACCCGCTTAGTGCCCGGGATCGGCACGATCCACGGCTGCTGGTTCAACAGCCACACCAGCGCCAGCTGCGCAGGGGTCGCCCCTACCTCGGCCGCGATTCGCTTCAGCGCCTCGACCACCGCCAAGTTCGCCTGCAGGGCCTCCCCCTGGAACCGCGGCGTCTGGCCCCGGAAGTCACCGTCGGCAAACGTGGTGGACGT
>DAOSUG010000054.1:6477-8753 GCA_035378545.1 Micropruina sp.
CACTGCTGCGACCGGCTGGACGGCGTGCGCCCGGCGGACGGTGGCCGCCGCCGCCTCCGAAAGCCCGAAGTTGAGCACCTTGCCTGCCTGGATCAGCTCCTTCACCGTCCCCGCGACGTCCTCGATCGGGACGGAGGTGTCGACGCGGTGCTGGTAGTACAGGTCGATGTGGTCGGTGCGTAGCCGGCGCAGCGAGTTGTCGACCGCTGCCCGGATGCTCTCCGGCCGGCTGCACAACCCGCCCGGCTCGACCCCGTTCTCAGCGAAAGCGAAACCGAACTTCGTGGCGATCTTCACCTGGTCGCGCACCGGCTCCAACGCCTCGCCGACGATCTCCTCGTTGCGGAACGGGCCATACACCTCGGCGGTGTCGAAGAACGTGACGCCCAACTCGACAGCGTGGCGGATCAGGGCGATCCCCTCCGCCTTGTCCGGCCCGCCGGTGTTGCCGTAGGCACCGGTCAGGCTCATGCAGCCCAAACCGATCTCCGAAACGTCCAGGTTTCCGCCAAGGTTGCGGTACTTCATCACAGGGAGTCCTTCCGGTCGTGCACCAATGATGTGGGTGCGGCGGATGCTCGCATCGGATCACCGCCACGCCTCTCCCGCCACTCCATCACACATGGCCTGGGTGCAGGAGGCCCTGTCAGTACCTCCTCGGGCCCGATCGGGCGTACTGGCAGTGCCTGCCTCCGTCAGCTCTGCCGGGCTAGCGTCAATGGCACGGAGCGATCCGCTCCGCTGGAGCAACGAGAGGACCCCAATGGCAGAGCAGAGCCGCGCCCAACAGCTGGTGGGCGACATCGCGCCGAAACTGGCCGAACTCACCGACGACGTGCTGTTCGGCGACGTCTGGGCACGACCGGAACTCTCCCGACGCGACCGGAGCCTCATCACGGTGGCAGCCCTGACAGCGCTCGGACGCACCGACCAACTCCGCTCCCACCTCAACCTCGCCCTGGACAACGGCGTCACCCGCGACGAACTCTCCGAGGTCGCCACCCACCTGGCGTTCTACGCCGGATGGCCGGCCGGCATGACCGCCGCAACCACCCTCACGCAGGTACTGGACGCCCACTGACGCCCGCTTGGACTCGCGCGGCCGCGATCATGCCGCCCGCTCTCGCCGGCACTGGCGGGCCCGAACCCGGTCGCCCGGATCGCGCGCGCAGGAATCCCGCCGACGACGGTGTCCGCCGGCACGTCCTTGGTGACGACGCCCGGCACGACGGTGACCGGAGCCCCCAGCCAGACGTTGCGTCCGATCGTGATCGGAGCCGGGATCATGTCAGCGCGGCGGTCGGGGTCGACCGCGTGGTTGAGAGGGCGCTGGAGGCCTTCGCGGGAACAGCTGAGCGGGCAGCCGGGCGGGACCCGGTCAGGGGAGATCGGGCACGGACACCTGGCGTCCGGGTCCGGTCCTCGCGGTGGCGAGGTGTGCGGCACCGGTTCGGGGCCAGACCCACGCGGAGCGCAGGATGAAGGCCAGGAGCAGCACCTCGACTCCGATGGAGATGCCGTAGAAGCCGGCCCACTCCCAGGTCGCTCCTGCCGCGTTGAACACCGAGTAGGGGATCAGCAGCGACGCGATGACGAGGTTTGTGGCGCGGTTCCACAGGGCGGGCAGTGTCATGGAGAGCACGACCATCAGCGCCGGGATCGACACGGACACGAGGAAGATCGTCAACAGCGTCGAGCTGATGTCGAAGGTCCAGATGAGTCCGTTCCGGATGCCGTCGACGACGCCGGGCTTGTAGAAGTTGAGGATGTCGACGTAGACGTACAGGAACATGAAGCTGGTCCATGCGGCGGCGAGCCTGGCCTGGACGGGGATCGCCGGGGTGTCGAGCAGGTTCGCAGGTGTCGTTCGGATGGTCATCGGTTCTTCCTTCTTCAGAAGCGGCCCGTCCGCCGGGTAGGAGGCGGGTCCGGGTGGGGATACGCGGGGATGGGGTCCTTCTCGTCGATCCGGTGGCTCAGAGGGTGATCACCACCTTCCCTCGCGTGTGGCCGTCCGCGATGTAGCCGAGGGCGTCGGCTGTGTCATCGAGGACGTAGGTGCGGTCGATGAGAGGTTCGACCTGCCCGGTCCTGAGGAGTTCGGCCAGGGTCAGCAGGTCCTTTCGCCTCCCGATGGACGTGAAGGGCTTCAGCCGCTGACGGGTGAAGCCGGATAGCAGGCTGGCCTTGAGCATCCGCGGGATGGGGCCGAGCCAGCGTCCGCCGCGTCCGCTGTTGGGGATGAGGGTGCCGACCGGCGTCAGCGCCCGGCGGAC
>DAOSUG010000055.1:0-8681 GCA_035378545.1 Micropruina sp.
GTCTCGGGGTCGGTGACCACATCGAGCACCTCGGCATGACCGGCCACCACCCAGCGACCGGCGGCGTCCCTGCTCAGCGGGCACCCGTGCAGGGCGTCGTAGGCAATGCGCGGATCAGACATGACCGGCTCCGTCCAGTTGTTCGAGGATGTACCCGATCAGGTCGCCGACCACGCCGAGCGTGTCACGAATGCCGCCCCGCGAACCGGGGGCCGCCAGCAGCAGTACCGAAGGAGCCTCGTCGCGCAGCACCACGCCGGCCACCTCGCGTGACACCAGGGCCAGCCGAGTGTGGGCGCTGCCGCGGCGCCGGATCTCTTCGCCGATGCCGGGAATCTCGACATCGATCAGGGCCCGGACGACGTCGCTGGTCCAGTCCCGCGGCCCGATGCCGGTGCCCCCGCAGGCCAGCACCACCCGCGCGCCCGAATCGATCGCGGCACCGATCGCGGCGCGCAGGCGTCCAGGATCATCCGGCACCATACACCGATCCGCCGGCACCCCGTGCGCGGCCAGCAGGTCCACCGCCACCGGGCCGCCGCGGTCGGTGTCGGCACCCGAGGCGACCTCGTCCGACACCACGATCACGGTGGCCCGCAGCCCCGCGGCGCTGCGCAGGGCGGCTTCGGCAGCGGCCGCGACGTCGGTGGTCCTTGTTCTCTCGGCCATGGCTCAGGACTTCTTCGGTGCCCCGGGACGGGCGTAGCGCCACCAGGTGATGCCGACGCACATGATCGCCCACGCCACGCCGATCCAGTAGAAGGTGGCCGGCGCCATGATGGTCAGCCCGACGCCGAACAGGAACGGGCCGAAGGCGGCGATGGCAGCCGTCCAACCGATCACACCACCGGCCTGGCGGCGCTCGAAGATCATCGGCATCTGCTTGAACGTGGACGCGTTGCCGATGCCCGAGAACAGGAAGATCAGCAGCATGCCCCACAGAAAGTGGTTGAAGCCGGCCTGCAGGGTGGCGGCGCTGGTCAGGTCGGGGGTGAGCGAGGGCACCGTCCAGGCGATCGAAGCGGCCAGGCCGATGCCTGAGATGAGCGTCCAGATGGCCCCGCCCATGCGGTCGGTGAGCGGCGAGAACAGCACCCGCGCGCCGGCGCCGACCAGCGGACCGAGGAAGACGTAGGTGGCCGGGTCGGGCACCTGGTAGCCGGCGACCAGAATCTGTGCGGTCGAGCCCGCGCCCTGCACGATGCCGGCGTTGCCGGAGCCGTACAGGTTGATCATCAGCAGCCCGAACTGGGCCGACAGGCCCGAGAAGGTGCCGAAGGTCATGATGTAGAGGATCGTCATCCACCAGGTGTCCTGGTTGCTGAAGATGTCGAACTGCTGCTTGATGTTGGCCTTGATCGGCACTGATTTCAGGTACTGCCAGGCGATCCAGGTGCCGATCAGGATGAACGGCAGCCAGACGAACGACGCTGCCTGGTACCAGACCTCACGGTCGGGCTTGCCTGCGGTCTTGAGCATCTGGCTCTGACCCATCCACCACAACATGCCGGTGCCGATCAGCCAGGGGGTGAGCAGCTGCACCAGCGAGACGCCGAAGTTGCCGATGCCGGCCTGCAGGCCCAGTGCGGTGCCCTGCTTGCTGCGCGGAAAGAAGTACGACGTGGACGGCATGAAGCCCGAGAAGGCGCCGCCGCCGATGCCGGCCAGGAAGGCCAGCACGAGCAGCTCCCAGTAGGGGGCGGTCGGCGACATCGAGCGCACGCCCCAGCCGAGCACCGGAAAGAACAGCAGCAGGGTGGTGGCCGCCACCATCTTGCGGGTGCCCATGATCGGCGGCAGCACCATCCACAGCAGCCGCATCAGGCCGCCGGACAGGCCGGGAACGGCTGCCAGCCAGTACAGCTGCTCCTTGGTGAAGCTGTAGCCGATGGCGTTCAGCTTCGGAACGATCGCCGAGGGTAGGAACCAGGTGACGAAGCACATGGTCAGGCTGAAGGTGGTGATCCACAGGGTCTGCCAGGCCAGTTTGCTGTTCCAGGTCTCGTCGTTCTCGGGATCCCAGGCCCGCAGCCACTCGGGCCCACCCTGCAGTTTCTCCATCATGGTGCTCATGCTCCGACCTCCTGGCGGGAACGTGTGTCGATGTGTTCGGTGTCGAAGTGATCGGCCAACTCGGGCGACTGCTCGTGCAGCATGCCGACGATGGTCCAGTGCATCCAGACCGCGCAGATCGCGGTGAGGACGAACAGCACGAAGAAGGTACTGGTCGGGAACCCCGTCCAGGCCTTGGTGTAGGCGAACAGCGGGGGCAGGATGAAGCCGCCCAGGCCGCCCAGCATGCCGACCAGGCCGCCGACCGAGCCGACGTTGTCGGGAAAGTACTCGGGAATGTGCTTGTAGACCGCGGCCTTGCCGATGCCCATCGAGCAGCCCAGCAGGAACACCAGCACGGTGAACCAGACCACGTTGATGCCGTAGCCCAGGTGCTCGGTCTGGGTGCCGTCGGCGTGGGCGATGACGATGTGTCCGTTGGGCATCATCAGAATGCCGGTGGTGACCAGCATCACCGCGAACGTGACGTACATCACCTTGCGGGCGCCCAGTTTGTCGCTGACCCAGCCACCGACCGGACGCAGCAGCGAGGCGGGAAAGATGAACAGGGCGGTCAGCAGGGCGGCGGTGTAGAGGTCGACCTTGAAGTTGTCGACGTAGTACTTGGGCAGCCAGGCCGACAGGGCGACGTACGCGCCGAACACGGCCACGTAGTAGAGGCTGAACCGCCACACCCGCAGGTGCTTCAGGGGCACCAGCATCTCGCGGATCGGCTTGCCCGGCCCGGCCATGCGGTCATGCCGGGGCACCACCAGAAAGGTGATCACGGCGAGTGCCAGCAGCAGCACCGAGTAGATCACCGGCACCAGTCGCCAGCCGCCCTGCACGCCGAACGCGAACGTCATACCCGCGGTGCCGGCGATCAGCGGGGGACCGATGAACTTGGTGATGGACGCCCCCACGTTGCCCGCGCCGAACAGGCCCAGGGCGAAACCCTGCCGTTCGCGGCCGAACCAGGCGGCGTTCCAGGCCACGCCGACGCTGAACAGGTTGCCGGCGAAGCCGACCAGAAAGGCCAGCAGCAGCAGCATTCCGTAGCTGTGCGCGGTGCTGACCAGGTAGGCGGGTACCGCGGTGGCGGCCAGCATGAAGATGGTCACCTTGCGTCCGCCGATGCGGTCGGCGATGATGCCGGCCGGCAGCCGCCACATCGAGCCGTTCAGCACGGCCAGTGCGGTGATCCACGACAGCTGCACGTCGTCGAGCAGCAGTTCCTTCTGAATCTCGATGCCCAGGATGCCGAACATCAGCCACACGGCGAACATCACGGTGAAGTCGATCGTCGACATCGCCAGGACGCGGTTGGCGCCGCGCCCAGTGTCGTGCACCGGCGGAACCACGTCCTCCGCCGGCGGGGTGGGGGTGCTCATGGTTTGGTGCGCTCGCGATCCTTGGTGCCGATGGGATCCCAGCCGCGGACGCGTCCGTGCGAGGGAGCGGCGGGGGCGTCATCGCGACTGCGGTAGACGACGTAGGGGCGGAACAGGTAGTGCAGCGGCACGGTGAAGGCGTGCACCAGGCGACTGAACGGAATCAGGGCGATCAGGGCGAAGCCCATCAGAATGTGCACCTTGAACTGCCAGGTGCTCTCGGCCATCGCCTCGACGTTGGGCTGAAAGACCAGCAGTGAGCGGAACCACACCGACACCGTCTCGCGGTAGTTGTGGTGCTCGCCGGTGGGGGTGTGGTCACCGGTCAGGGTGGCGAGCATGCCGAGCACGATCGCCGCGACCAGAATCACGTACATCAGCTTGTCGTTGCGGGTGGTGGCCAGGAACACCGGGCCGGTGGTGCGGCGACGGTAGATCAGCAGTGCGATACCGGCCAGGGTGGCCACGCCGGCGACGGTGCCGGCGCCCAGTGCGACCGCGTGGTAGGCCTCCTGGCTGACCACCAGGTCGGTCCAGGCCTTCGGGATCAGCAGGCCCATCAGGTGACCCATCAGCACCACGAACAGGCCGTAGTGAAACATCGGGGACGCGATGCGCAGCAGCCGTGATTCGTACAGCTGCGAGCTGCGGGTGGTCCAGCCGAACTGGTCGTACTTGTAACGCCAGATCGTGCCGGCGATCAGCACCAGCGCCACCAGGTAGGGCAGCACGCCCCACAGCATGATGTCGAGCGCATTCATGTCATGACCTTCCCTTGGGCGAAGATCCCGGGTCGCGGCCCGGGATGACGGCATCGGCGGTGCCGGTCTGGGTCGGACTCGTCATCCCGGCGAAAGCCGGGACCCCGTTCACCGCGACGAGATCCAGGCCGACCAGCTCGACCGGTTGCGTCTGCCCGAAGCGGGCCTGAACCTCGGCACGGTTGCGCGGCGACTCGCCCGGCAACCGGGTGCAGATCGCAGTCAGCACTCCGGCGTGCGGCAGGTGGTCGGCCGCCAGTTCGAGGCGGATCAACTCCAGGCTGGCCCGGAAGCGTTCGAGCAGCGCGAACCCGCGCTCGGGGTCGTCCACCGCGAACTCGAGCACCATCGGCAGGTAGTCGGGCAGTTCGCCGCCGGTGTCGACCACCAGCCCCGAGTCGCGGTAGACCTGCTTGATCTCGGCCAGCACGTTGCCCCGGCGCCGGGTGTCACCGTCGGTCCAGTAGCTCAGGTGCAGCGCGTGCCGGCGGGACAGGTCGAACTCCTGCACATGGAACGACTGCAGTTCGCGCAGGGAGTCGCCTCGCAGGTGGGCCAGCACGGGGGCGAAGAGCGGCTCGTCCGTTGTGCCGGAAAGTGCCGACTCGATGACGTCCAGGCGGTCGAGCAGTGCGGCCTCGGGGTAGGCCAGGACGAGTGCCGCGGCCTGGTAGACGAGGGCGTCGCCCCGGGTTCGACCCGAGATCCCGGCGTTCGCCGGGATGTCAGGCCGGGACGGAGTGTCGGGCCGGGTCGGGTCGTCGTCGCCCCTTCCGTCATCCCGGTGAACGCCGGGATCTCGCCGCAGCCACTCGGTCAGTCGCCTCATGGCTTGGCGTCCTCGTTGGCGTCCCAGTTCAGCAGGCCCTCCCGGTGGTGCAGTTGCTCGGAGGACGCGGCCGCCTCGGCCTGCTGGCGCGCCTTCAGCGCCGAGTAGGTCTCGATCGCGACCGGCACCGGACGTCCGGACGCCTCACCGAACGGACCCGACTCGTACATGCCCGGACCCCCCTCGAAGTCGAGCGAACAGGCCAGCTCCTCGAGGTTGTGCGCCTCTTCACGGTGCGCCTTGGGAATCACGTAACGCTCGTCGTACTTGGCGATCGCCAGCAGCCGGTACATCTGCTCCATGGCCTCGGGGGTCATGCCGACGGCCGCGGCCAGTTCGGCGTCGCGTCCGGTGCCCAGGGTGACCCCGCGCATGTAGCTGCGCATCGCGGCCAGCTTCTGCAGCACATCGGTGACGATCGTAGTGTCGCCGGCGGTGAACAGCTCGGCCAGGTAGCTGACCGGAATGCGCAGCGCGTCGATGGCCCCGAACAGGTTGCCGGGCGCCTCGGCGTCATGACCCTGCGCCTTCAGCAGGTCGGTGACCGGTGACAGCGGCGGGATGTACCAGACCATCGGCATGGTGCGATATTCCGGATGCAGCGGCAGCGCCACCTTGAAGTGCTTGATCAGGGCGTAGATCGGCGAGCGCTGGGCAGCGGCGATCCAGTCGTCCGGCATGCCGGCGGCGCGGGCTTCGGCGACCACTGCGGGGTCGCGCGGGTCGAGCAGCAGATCCAGTTGTGACTGGTACAGCTGGTCATCGGGAACGGACGCTGCCTCGAGCACCTTGTCGGCGTCATAGAACACGATGCCCAGGTACCGCAGCCGGCCGACACAGGTCTCGGAGCACACCGTCGGCAGCCCCACCTCGATGCGCGGGTAGCAGAACGTGCACTTCTCGGCCTTGCCGGAGCGGTGGTTGAAGTACATCTTCTTGTACGGGCAGCCGGTGATGCACTGGCGCCAGCCGCGGCAGCGGTCCTGGTCGACCAGCACGATGCCGTCCTCGGCCCGCTTGTAGATGGCGCCCGAGGGGCAGGACGCCATGCACGACGGGTTCAGGCAGTGCTCGCAGATGCGCGGCAGGAAGAACATGAAGCTCTTCTCGTACTCGAAGCGAATCTGCTCGTTGGCCTCGTCACGCAGCTTCTCGATCACCGGGTCGGACTGGCCGGTCTCGGCGACGCCGCCCAGGGAGTCGTCCCAGTTGGCCGACCAGGTGATCTTGGTGTCCTCGCCGGTGATCAGCGACTTGGGCCGGGCCACCGGAAAGTCGTCGCCCAGCGGCGCCTGGATCAGGTTCGCGTAGTCATAGGTCCAGGGCTCGTAGTAGTCGTCCAGCTCGGGCTGCACCGGCGAGGCGAAGATGCTGAGCAGCTTCTGAAACCGCCCGCCGCTACGCAGTTTGAGGCCGCCACTCTTGGTGCGCACCCAGCCGCCCTGCCACCTGTCCTGATCTTCGTAGCGTCGTGGGTAGCCCAGCCCGGGCCGCGTCTCGACGTTGTTGAACCAGACGTATTCGGTGCCGGCCCGGTTCGTCCAGGCCTGCTTGCAGGTGACTGAACAGGTGTGGCAACCGATGCACTTGTCGAGGTTCATCACCATGCCGACCTGCGCCATGATTCTCATCAGTACGTGACCTCCTGGGAACGGCGGCGAACGGTGGAGACGATGTCGCGTTGCACCCCGGTGGGGCCGAGGTAGTTGAACGCGTAACTCAGATGGGCGTAGGCGCCGATCAGATGGGTCGGCTTGACCAGAATGCGGGTGACCGAGTTGTGGATGCCGCCGCGCTTGCCGGTGGCCTCCGACTTGGGCACGTCGATGGTGCGTTCCTGCGCATGCTGCACGTAGCAGATGCCGTCCGGCAGCTTGTGGGTGACCACCGCCCGCGCCACGAACACCCCGTTGGCGTTGGTCAGTTCGATCCAGTCGTTGTCGGCCACCCCGATCGACTGGGCGTCGGCGACGCTGAGCCAGGCCTGGGGCCCACCCCGTCCAAGCGACAGCATGAACAGGTTGTCCTGGTACTCGGAATGGATCGACCACTTGTTGTGCACCGTCAGGTAGCGCAGGGTGATCGCCTTCTCGCCGGTCGGGCCCAGTTCGGGTTCGCCGAAGGCGCGGCTCATGTCCAGCGGCGGACGGAACGTGGGCAGCTGCTCGCCCGCGTCGATGATCCAGTCGTGGTCGAGGAAGAAGTGCATCCGGCCCGAGAGGGTGTGCCAGGGCTTGAGCCGCTCGGTGTTGATGGTGAAGGCGGCGTAGCGCCGTCCACCGGTCTCGGAGCCCGACCACTCCGGTGAGGTGATCACCGGCTGCGGAGCCTCCTGGGTCTGTTTGAACGTGATCCGGCGTTCCTCCTGGCCCTCGGACAGGTCGACCAGCGGCCGTCCGGTCTTGGCCTCCAGATCGTGGAAGCCCTGCGTGGCCAGTTCGCCGTTGGTGGTGCCCGAGAACGCCAGGATCGCCTCGGCCAGCCGGGCGTCGGTGTCGATCGCCGGACGTCCGGCGGCGGTGCCCGAGGGCATCACGCCGTGCAGCCGGCCGAGCAGCTCGACCGAGTGCTTCACGTCGTAGGTGATGTTCTTCACGGTGAATCCGAGCCGGTCGGCCAGCGGACCGACCGACAACAGCTTGTCGGCGATCGCGGTGTAGTCGCGCTCGACCACCATCAGCGCCGGCAGGTTACGACCGGGCACGGCGGGCAGGTCGGTGCCGCGCCAGTCGGGCACGTGCCCGCCGGGCTGGCTGATCTGCCCGGGGGTGTCGTGCTGCATCGGCACCGCGACCAGGTCGGATCGGGTATCGAGCCGACCCTTGGCCAGCGTCGAGATCGCCTGCGCCAACAGCTGGAAGAACTCGAAATCGCTCTTGGCCTCCCACGGCGGGTCGATCGCCGGGGTGAACGCGTGCACGAACGGGTGCATGTCGGTGCTGCTCAGGTCGTACTTCTCGTACCAGGTGGCGGCCGGGAAGACGATGTCGGACAGCAGCGTGGTCGAGGTCATCCGAAAGTCGGCGCTGATCAGCAGGTCGAGCTTGCCCTCGGGCGCCTCGTCCCGGAACTTCACCACCGTCGGCTTCGCCTCGGCCGCGTGCTCGTTGGGCATCAGGTTGGACTGCGTGCCGAGCAGGTGCTTCAGAAAGTACTCGTTGCCCTTGGCGGACGACCCGAACAGGTTCGAGCGCCAGACCACCATGGTGCGTGGCCAGTTCTCGGGGGCGTCGATGTCTTCGAGCGAGGTGGTCAGGGTGCCGTCCTTGAGCTTGCCCGCCACCCAGGCGCCGACGTTCTCCGCCTCGCCCGCCTCAACCGCCGCCTTCGCCTCGTCGGCCAGGTCGAGCGGATTGCGGTCGAACTGCGGATAGAACGGCATCCAGCCGAGCCGGTGGCTGAGCGCCATCGCGTCGGCGGTGTGCAGCCCGTCCAGCTTGCCGGTGGACAGCGGCGACTTGACCCGGTCGGCCGAGTAGCCGTCGGTGCGCCACTGGTCGGTGTGCATGTACCAGTAGCCGGTGCCGATCATGGTGCGCGGCGGACGGGACCAGTCCAGCGCGTTGGCCAGGTTGAACCAGCCGGTCATCGGACGGCACTTCTCCTGGCCGACGTAGTGCGCCCAGCCGCCGCCGTTGCGTCCGATGC
>DAOSUG010000056.1:0-8485 GCA_035378545.1 Micropruina sp.
CCGACGGACATCGTCACCGAACAGCTGGTGACGCCCAACGACTGGCTGAGCCAGGGGATGGCCGCGGGCACCCCGTTTGCGCTCGCGCACACGTTCGCCCAGACCGGGCCGTTCCGTCCGCGCAACGTCGAGAAGCGCGTCCCGGGACTCGTCTTTGCAGGATCCTCGACCACGCCGGGCGTTGGCATTCCCATGGTGCTGATCTCGGGGAAGCTGGCCGCGCAGCGGGTCACTGAGGTGCTGTCGTGACGCGCCTGGACGCCGGCTACGCCCGCTGCGCCGAGCTGACCCGCAAGCACGGGACGACCTACTACTGGGGCACGCTGCTGCTGCCTCGCGCGCAGCGGCGCGAGGTGTTCGCGGTGTACGCGCTGTGCCGCCTAGCCGACGACATCGTCGACGAGCCCGACACCGTGCAACCCGAGGACACCGCGGTGCCGCGGGATGGCACGCCGGCTGAGCGGCTGGACGCCTTCCGCCGGGCCTTCTTCGCGGCCTTGGAAGCAGGGGACGCCGAGCAGCCGGTGCTGGCCGCCATCGTCGACAGCATTCGGCGCACCGGCACCGACCCCGAGTGCTTCGAGCGCTTCTTCGACGCGATGGCGCTCGACCTCACGCGCACGACGTGGGCGTCCTGGCCCGAACTGCGCGACGGCTACATGGAGGGCTCGGCGGCCGTCATCGGCGAGATGATGGTGCCGGTGCTCGAGCCGCTGTCGCAGGGCGCCTTCGAGCCGGCCCGCTCACTGGGCCTGGCCTTCCAGCTGACCAACTTCATCAGGGACGTCGGTGAAGACCTCGACCGTGGCCGGGTGTACCTGCCGGCCGACGAACTGGCGGCGCACGGCGCCGATCCGTGGCTGCGGCGGGTGACCCCGCAGTGGCGGGAGTTTCTGGCGGCGCAGATCGCCCGCAACCGCGAGTTGTACGAGGCCGCCCGGCCGGGCATCGGGCTGCTGCCGCCCGGGTCGGCCCGGTGCGTGGGGGCGGCGCACGCGCTGTACTCCCAGATCCTCGACCGGATCGAGGCGGCCGACTACGACGTGTTCAGCGAACGCCGCCGGGTGCCGCGGGTCACCAAGGCGGCGACGGTCGCCCGGCTGATGCTGACCCGTCCGGACGCGAACGCCGCGACGCCGGCGCTGTCTGCGCGATAGCCTCGCGGGGTGCTGCTTTCCGACCGCGACATCCGCGCCCAGATCGACGCCGGGCGCGTGCAGTTCGAGCCGTGGGATCCGGCGATGATCCAACCCAGCAGTGTCGATGTGCGGCTGGACAAGTTCTTCCGGCTGTTCGACAACCACAAGTACCCGGTGATCGACCCGGCCGCCGACCAACCGGAACTGACCCGGCTGGTCGAGGTGGTGCCGTCCGAGGGTTTCGTGCTGCACCCGGGTGAGTTCGTGCTGGGCAGCACCTACGAAACCATCACGCTGCCGGACGACCTGGCCGCCCGGGTCGAAGGCAAGTCCAGCCTCGGACGCCTCGGGCTGCTCACCCACGCCACCGCCGGCTTCGTCGACCCCGGTTTCAGCGGCCACGTGACGCTGGAACTGTCGAACGTGGCCACCCTGCCGATCATGCTGTGGCCGGGCATGAAGATCGGCCAGTTGGCGTTCTTTCAGCTCAGCAGCCCGTCCGAGAACCCGTACGGATCGGCGGTGTACGGCTCGCACTATCAGGGGCAACGCGGGCCGACCGCCAGCCGCAGCTTTCAGAACTTCTCCCGGACGGACGTGTAGTCACCGGCGCCCCGGCCCCTGTCATCCCGACCCCCTGTCATCCCGACCCCCCGTCATCCCGACCCCCGTCATCCCGGCGAATGCCGGGATCTCGTCCGGTGCCCCGATGTCACCGGCTTCCCGGCGAACGGCGCATCCGGCGCCGATGCTGACCCTCCGGCCCCGTTCCTCCCGGACCCCCCCCGTCATCCCGGCCCTCGTCATCCCGGCGAATGCCGCGATCTCGTGCGGAGCCACGATGTCGCGCCGAGGAACCGCTGGGTTGAGACCATCGTGTCGTGGGCGGTTGGGTCGGTCGCCGCGCGGCTGGCGTGATCGTTCGCGACGGTCCGTGGTTGCAGTGCCTGCCCGCAATCCCTGAAATCCCTGCACCAGTAACAGACCCAGGAGGCGTCCACGCCGGGAGAGCCCGCACTGGTGCAGGCTTTTCAGGCGGTGGCCCACCAGCGTCGGTTCTGCTGCAAGGCCCCCGTCCGCCGGTCTGCCGCTCACCGAGTAATCGACGTTGCGCGGTCAAGGGCTGGTTGCGCGGGTTCGTCCGCGCGCGATGAGCGCTCCGCCGCGCAACGTCACCCACCGTGACCTCGAACGACACTGCCTCAGCCGGTCGCGAGACTCTGCAGCACAGCCTCGGCCGTGCGGCGTCCGGAGAGCAGGGCGCCCTGGATCGACGCACCCTCGACGAAGTCACCGGCCACGAACACGCCGCCGCCCAGGTCGCACGGCGGCCGCTGCGTGCCCGGCGTGATCGCCGGCAGGCTGTGCTGCACCTCGTGGACGGCGAGCAGCCGCCAGTCGTCGGTCGGGCCGTCGTAGATCGCGCTCGCGTGGGCCCGCACCTCAGGCTCGGACGGGGCCGCACCCTCGAGCACCGCCGAGCATTGCACCAGATGCTGGCCCGACGGGGCATAGCCGGGGGCCACGTTCGACACCACCGCGGTGTTCACCAACGGCCCGTGCCCGTCGGCGTCCACGAACAGCATCGGCAGCTGCGACGGCGCGACGGGGGTGCTGAACCATCAGGTGACCAGGCCGCGCATGGGCACCGGCGGCAGTGACGTGAGCTCGCCCACCGCCACCGGATCGACGGCCACCACCACGGCGCGGGCCGCCAGTTCGGAGCCGTCGGCGATCGCGACCCGCACGCCGTCCGGTGTGCGTCGCACCTGGTCGACGGACGCTTCCAGGCGCACACTCAGACCCTCCGCCAGCAGGCGCGGCAGCGCGCGCATGCCGTCCGAGGGCAACCCCGGCGTGCCGCGCAGAAACCAGCCGATCAGCGACCGGACGAACGCCGCGGACGTCGACCCCGTGCGATCGGCCAGCACGCCGACCAGAAACTGTTCGACGGCCTCGCGCAGCGGACCGCTGAACCCCGCCCGGTCGAGGGACGCCGCCAGCGTGCGGTCGTCCGCCCGGGTGTCCGAGCCGCGCAGCCAGGCCAGCGCGCCGCCCACCTGTGCCGGACGCAGATAGCGGCTGCCGGCCGCACGTACCGCCAGCACCGGATGCCGCACGGGATCGGCCAGCACGGTCAGCCCGTCCACATCGCGCACCGCCACCCCGCGCTGAAACTGCCGCAGGTCGAGATCGGCCACCTGCACTGCGTCGCGCAGCTCGGCATAGGCGGGGTTGATCAGCTGAAAGCCGCGGTCGAGCAGAAAGCCGTCCACCTCGTCGGTGGCGACCCGGCCGCCGGCCCGGTCGGCGGCTTCGAGCACCAGCACCGAACGTCCGGCCTCGGCCAGCACCCGGGCGGCGCGCAAGCCGGCCAGCCCGGCTCCGATCACGATCACGTCGGCGTCCATGACTACTCCTTCGTGGGGGTCGTTGGCGCATAGGCGCCCAGCAGGCCGGCCATCGGCACCGACCAGACCTCTTCGCCGGCGACACCCCACTGGGCCAGCAGGGCGTTGGCGGCCAACGTGCCGGTGGTGGCGGCGCGCTCCATCAACGCGACGGGCAGGTCGCAGCGCACCCAGTCGCCGGCCAGCACGAGTCCGGGCCACGGGGTATGGACGCCCGGACGCTCCGCCCACGGCGACAGGCCGATCAGACCGCAGTCGTCCTCGACCAACATCTCGCGCGCCACGATGCCGGCCGAGGCCGTCTCGGGCCAGGCCCGGTGCAGCTCGTCCAGCAGGCGTTGCTCGATGTTGTTCGCGTCGTACAGGGCGTAGCCGTGCAGTTCGACCACCGAGCCACCGGACGCCGCCGCCCAGCGTGCCGCGCCCGCTTCGAAGCGGTCGAGCACCGAGATGTTGTCGAGGGGGCCGAACCCGCTGGTGCCGACGAATGCCGGACGCTCGGCAGCCACGGGCCGATCCAGCCACAGGCGCAGCACCGCGAACGGCGGGGCGTTGTGGGTGGCCGCGACGCGCTGCGTCCAGGTCGCAGTCGGAGTGTCGGTCGCGGTGTCGAGCTCGCCGACCAGGGTGCGGGCAGACCGGGGGTCGAGGGCCAGCACGAGGCCGTCCGCAGCCAGTTCGGCACCGTCGACGATCACCCGGCCGGCCGACGGATCCAGCGACTCGACCCGCGCGCCGGTGCGCACCTCGACCCCGAGCCCGGCCAGGTACCCGCCCAGCGGCGCCCACAGTGCGGTGTCGTAATCGTCGTCGGGCACGTCGAACAGCAGGCCCTCGGCCGAACCCAGAAAGTAGGTGTGGAACATGGCCACCAGCTCGCCTGCCGAGAACTCGCGAGGGTCGGCGAAGAAGCTGCGGGCGAACACCTCCAGGGCCAGGTCGCGGGCCGCCGCGGGAAACCGCAGCCGATCGAGAAAGGCAGCGGCCGACTCGCCGTCGTAGCGCGCGTACGAGCCGGGAAAACGCACCTGTAGCAGTTCCAGTGCACTGGACACGTCGACCCTGGTCAGATCGCGCAGCCGAAAGGTGGGGCTGGCCAGCACGAAGCCGAGAATGCTCCACGGCGGGGTGCGGGGCAGCGACGTGAACGAGTCGGTGAGGCCGTCCGGCCTGGTCAGCGGGTAGTCCTCGATCGGCACCAGACGATCGAGCGACGGGTCGGTGCGGCGCAGCAGAGCGCGCAGGTTGTAGTACTGCCGAAAGAATGCGTGAAAGCCGCGGCTCATCGTGCGCCCGTCGGGCAGCGGCCAGGCCCGGACCCGTCCGCCGAGTTGCTGCTGCGCCTCCAGCACCGTCACGCGGACGCCCCGTTCGGCCAGCACGGTCGCAGCGGCCAGCCCGGCGATGCCGCCACCGACCACGATCACATGCCGGGGCTCGCGCACCCGCGCGACGCCTCCCTGGGCCGGGTGCCGGACGGCGTGCCGGTCACGTCCGGGCAGCCGGCGGGGCGGACGGCCGATCATGACGGGCCTCGTTCACCACGCGGTTCGCGATCGCCGTGGTCGATGGTCGAGGCCGCTTCGACCAGCGGCTTGCGGGCCCGGATCACATGCAGGATGCCGCGCTGCCAGCCGGGCACGGTGCAGCTTTCGACGTCGACGAAACCGACCCTGTGCAGCCGGGCCACGAACCGGGGGACGGTGTCGAACTCGAGCACGCTGCGCTCCAGGTACCGATACAGGCCGTGGTTGCCGCCGGTCAGCGTCGCGAGCGGCAGGATCACGGCCTCGCACACGGCGCGCCACACCTGCGCCGCCCGCGCATCGCCGGCCACGGAGTACTCCAGCACCACCAGCGCCCCACCCGGACGCAGCGCCGCCCACGCGTCGGCCAGCGCCGCATCGCGGTCTGCCTCGGGCACATTGCGAAACAGGTAGGCGGCGAGAATGCCGTCGGCCGGAGCGTCCAGCAGAGGGGTCAGTTCGCCGGCCCGGCCCTGGGTGAACGACACCCCGCGCGGCCAGGTCTTGCCCCGCGCCTGCGCCAGCATGCCGGCGGACGCGTCCACACCCTGAATCTCGACCCCCTCGCCGAACGTGCTCACCAACGCCCTGGTGGACGCTCCCGAGCCGCACCCCAGGTCGACCAGACGGGACGCCGCCGGTACCAGGTCGGCCAGGGCGTCCGCCGCCCGGCGCAGGTGCCGGTGGTACCCGGGGTTCAGGCCGACCAGAAGGTCGTAGCGGGGTGCACCCGCGTCGAACTCGCGGGTCACGTCATCGCTCGCGTGCGTGAGGGCAGCCGGGGCCTTCGGCGTATCGCCACGAACGGCAGATCGCACGGGAGCCTGGGCCGTCGTGCCCCCGTTGGTGGAGGCGGCCTCGATCTTCATTCGGTCTCCTAGTGGGTCAGCCGGTGCCACACCAGCAGGGTCAGGGTGACCATGGCGAAACCGAATCCGAAGTCCTCGATCGGTATGTCGAACGGAAACCGGATGCCGCTGTACTGGTCGGGGTAGTAGATGACGATCGGGTCCGACAGCTTGGTCAGCCAGCCATCGACCCAGATCTGAAAGAAGAACACCAGTGCCATCGCCAGCCAGTACTGCGCGGTGCGCAGCAGGCCGGTTCGCAACCAGAAGAACTCCAGGGCGAGCACACCCAGCACGGCGATCAGGGTGAACAGCGTGTACTCACCCATCGTCGCTGCTCCGGACGCCGTCGTTGCTCCGGACGCCGTCGCCGCGTTGCCGCAGCCGGCGCAGCACGGTGCCCACCGCCTCGTAGGTGAGCAGGCCGCAGATGGGGATCACGATGAAGAAGACCAGTTCTTCCAACGGCATCACGCCGAGGTGGATGCCGCTGATGTAGGCGGGGTTGTAGGTCCAGTGCAGGCGGATGATGCCGACCACGTCCCAGATCGAGAAGATCAGCACGGTGGGCAGCAGGGCCAGCAGCATCAACCGCCAACGGGCGTACACCCGGGCACCCAGCACGATCTCGAGCGGCAGGGTGATCAGCAGGCAGGCGGCCATCAGCAGCAGGTACTGATAGTGATCCATGCACACCCCCGTTCAAGGTTTGTTCAACCCTAGCGGTGAGTCGACGCATACCTGGCCAGCTGCCGTTGCTCGTCTCGGATCCACCCATCTGCGCCTGCTGCGCGGCGTGTCCGGGCACCGGAACGCACCGGCTCGACCCACCGGACGCCGTCCCGCGGCGCTGGCCAGACGCCTCACGGCAGCGGGTGGCTCCGGCCACGGCAGCCGGGGTCGAGGAAAGAGCCGATCAACCGGCTGTCCGTTGGCCGGCCCGGTCGAAACCCGTCGTGGCAACGGTCTCGACACGCTCGATCTCGATGGATCAGCCTCTCCTCGGATCACCCACACTGCTTTGACGTCAGTCCAGCACGTTGCGCACGGAGGTTCGCGGCAGGTCGCCGAAGGCGTTCGACACGCCCTGGCAGGTGACCGCGCCGCCCACCGTGTTCAACCCCAGCGCGAGCGCCTGGGACTCGTCGCAGGCGCGACGCCACCCCTTGTCGGCCAGCTGCACGGCGTACGGCAGCGTGGCGTTGGTGAGCCCCCAGGCGGACGTGTTGGGCACCGCGCCGGGCATGTTCGCGACGCAGTAGAACACCGACTCGTGCACGGTGAACGTGGGGTCGTCGTGGGTGGTGGGGTGTGAATCCTCGAAACAACCGCCCTGGTCGATCGCCACGTCGACCAGCACCGAGCCCGGCTTCATGGCGGCGACCATGTCGTTGGTGACCAGCTTGGGCGCCTTGGCCCCGGGAATCAGCACAGTGCCGATCACCAGGTCGGCGGCCAGCACCTGCTCGCGCACGCTCAGCGCCGTCGACACGATGCCCTGAATGCGGTTGTCGTAGCGCCAGAACGTCATGCGCAGCTTTTCGAGGTCGGTGTCGAGAATGGTCACGTTGGCCCCCATGCCGAGGGCGATGTTGGCCGCGTTCTGCCCGGCCACACCGCCGCCCAGGACGACCACCTTGGCGTTCGGTACGCCGCCGACCGCGCCCATCAGCACCCCGCGTCCGCCCTGCGCCTTCATCATCGAATGTGCGCCCACCTGGGGCGCGAGACAACCCGCCACCTCAGACATCGGGTACAGCAGCGGCAGCATGCCGTTGGGCAGTTGCACGGTCTCGTAGGCCAGCGCGGTGGTGCTGGTGGTGAGCAGGGCCTCGGTCAGCGGACGGTCCGCGGCCAGGTGCAGGTAGGTGAACAGCAGCAGGTCGTCGCGCAGGTAGCCGTACTCGGACTCGATCGGCTCCTTGACCTTCATCACCATCTCGCCCTCGGCCCAGGTGGCGTCCGCGTCGGGCAGGATCGTCGCCCCCTGGTCGGCGTACTCCTCGTCGGTGATGGACGAGCCGAGGCCGGCCCCGGCCTGCACGAACACCTGATGACCACGGTGAACCAACTCGTTCACCCCGACCGGTGTGATCGCCACCCGGTACTCGCGATTCTTCACTTCGCTGGGAACCGCGATTCTCATGGCACTCCTCAAGGCCGGTGTCCGGGGCCGGGTCGCAGCCACCAGGGCGGATGGTGGCTCAGAGTGTAGAGCGGACGACGCACGCGCGGGCAGGAGTCGGCGAACGGAAGGGGCGCGGCAGCCGTCGACGCAGGGCCGTGACCGCAAACCTCGGGTCTCCGGTTCGGTCGGCCCGCACCCCTATGCTGCCGTCCATGCTGAGCTGGAGCGACCTGGCCGCCCGTACGCTGGCACGCCAGTTCCCGGTCGAGGTCGAGCCCGGCGATGTGCAGGGCCTGCTGGCAAGGGTGGGGCCGATCCAGTCGCAAACCGCCCGGTCGGTGTTTCTCGGCGTGGCCGCCCGGCTGCCCGGGGTCACCCGCGAGCAACTCACCGCCGCGTACGAGTCGTCCCAGATCGTGCGTGGCAGTACCCT
>DAOSUG010000057.1:0-8423 GCA_035378545.1 Micropruina sp.
CACCCGACAACGGCTGAAACCCTTCACCTCGATCGGGAAACGCCACGACCTGCTCACCCTGGCCGACCTGCTCACCACCGCACAGGTCAAGCCCGTCATCGACCGCACCTACCGCCTCGACGAAGCAGCCGACGCGCTCCGCCACGTCGCGGACGGCCACACCCGAGGGAAGGTCGTCGTCACCATCTGACCAAAGCGCCACCCAACCCGGCGAAGTCACTCGCACGCGCCGCCCCGATCGGCGGACCCACCGCTCCTCGACAAGGAAGAACCCATGACCATCCGCACGAACACACCGAAGATGCTCCACACCCCGCCGGTACCAGTCCAGGCCAAACTAGCCGCCGCCTGGACCAGCTTCATGTTTCTCTACGTCTACGTCGACATCCTCAACTTCTACAAGCCCGGCGTCATCGACGGCATCCACAACGGCCTCGTTTGGCAGTTCGATATCAGCCCCACGCTGTTGACCGTCTTCCTTGTGTCCGTCTCGATCCCTGCGGCGATGGTGATCCTCTCCATGACGCTGCCCGCCCGAGCGAACCGCGCCACGAACCTCGTTGTCGCCACGCTCCTCATCCCCTACTCGATCTTCAACGCAGCAGGGGCCAGCTGGGATTGGGCCGCTTTCTACGGCATCTCCATCGGCCTGGAGGTACTGCTCCTCGGGTTCATCCTCCGCTCGGCCAGACGGTGGCCCCGGACCGCCCCCACCCCGACAGATACCGCCGGGGCCAACCCGCTGCAAGTCCGTCGCTAGTCGCAACAAGACCCCGTCGACGCCCCCCTCGACCCCAACAACGCCAGCCGCTACGCCTACGCCGGCAACGACCCCATCAACAACACCGACCCCACCGGGTGTGCAGGGCAAGGTTGCTTCATACGCCTGGGATATGGCCGGAGGCATGCTTGGGTTCGGCATTGGCGGAATCTTCGCCGGGGGGACCGGAGGTGCTTCCCTGTTCGCCGGCCTGATCTTCGCCGCCGCCTGGAAGGCGTTCAGCGAAGGACTTGGACTTGAGGAACGAGCATGCCGCTAATCGCCGCATACTTAGTATGTGAGAGAGGCGTCCACCGCGCCATGGGACGAAGAGGGATCAACCATGACTAATCAAAATGAAGGGGAACGTGCCAAGCCTCCTCATCGGCGGCAACTTCTTTGTCCGATGGTTGATATGGTCACTAGTATTCGCACTAATATCAACAGCCCTGGATATCATCATCCACCGCGGCCCTTCAGGGCTATCGTGGGCGTCCATAGTGCCGAGTGCTCTGATCTATGGAGCCTTCTTGGCAGCGCTGGCGCAAAAACAGTTCATACAGACGAAGATCCCCGTGAAATGGCTATACGCCGCATTCATCGGGTTCGCAATACTCGTCACGATCAGCACGATCTTGCTCAACGACCGGGTCCTTAGGCCCGCAATCAGCACCGGAGCCTGGGCTGTCGCGCTCGTCCTATGCCTGGTGGCGCACCGTCGGAAACAGGACTAGCTCGGCCACTGGCGGAACCTTGGTGCGCCCACTCTCGTCGCGTCCAGTTCGCTCTGCAACGGTCTTTGCGCCCACACGCCGTCGTCACAGAGGCCGAGCAAGAGCTTGGAGAACCCCTGACACCAGTCCGCTTCCTACAGATAACGGCCACATCAACGAACACCCTCTGGAACGCTCTACCCCGCGGCAAGAAGCTCGGCCGTGACCGGCGAGACTCCCTGATCGGCCGAGACAAGCACAGACCTTGTTGAAACCGTCTCCGAACATGTGCTCTCGCATGAGTGCGCAAAGGTTCCGCTGGCGGGACGCTGCCCCGACGGCTTACCACCTGGTGGTACGCTGTTTGCGTGAACAGGAGTGAGGTGCTGCGGCGCGGGATGGACTCGACCGGTACCAGCCAGGCCGAGTTGTCCCGCCTGACGGGGCTGCCCGCCAGCAAGATCAGCCGCTACGTCTCGGGCAAACTCGAACCCTCCGAGCCAACCCTTGACCTGCTGATGTCCAGCCTCGGTCTCCAGGTCGGCTTCGAGGTGTCCCCGGTTCCGATGGAGCGCACCAAGCGACGCAGCTGGCTGCTGCACCGCCAGATCTCCCACAACCTCGGCATCACCGGCATCGACGATGACGGGTGGAACCGCATGCAGCGCAACCTCGACCGGGTGCGGTCGAACACCCAGGGCCCCGTCCACGAGCGGAA
Organism: Micropruina sp.; assembly: GCA_035378545.1. Lineage (GTDB taxonomy): Bacteria > Actinomycetota > Actinomycetes > Propionibacteriales > Propionibacteriaceae > Micropruina. Next base: position 2,192 of record DAOSUG010000057.1, read on the forward strand.
CCTGAACCGGTGGCAGCAGCTCATCGACACCCGGAACCTGCGCAACCTCCAACGCGTCCTGGTCGACACCTCAAGCGATGGCATTGAGATGCGCGAAGTCGCACCCATGACCGGCTTCCTGACAGAGGACGAGCGGCTCGGCGTGCTGGCCGTGATCCAGCGGTGAACCGGTCACAGCTGCATCACGCCATCCGCGCCGCCTGCGCCATCGCCGACGTGGATCGCGTGATCGTGGTCGGTTCGCAATCCATCCTCGGCTCGTTCGACGTCGACGAGCTTCCCCCGGTCACCACCTTCGTCCGAAGGTGATGTCATGCCCGATGTCGACGACTTCGACCGCATGGTCAAGCTGTCCGACCTGATCGAGGGGGTGGCCGGCGAACTGTCCCCGTTCGAGCAGTTGCACGGCTTCGCCCTGGACGGCGTCGACCTCACCGCATCCGCGCTGCCACTCGGCTGGCGTGACCGCCTCGTCGAGGTCCGCAACGAATCCACCAAGGACCCGGTCACGGGCAAGCAGTACACGGGCTGTGCCTCGACCCCGCCGACCTGTGCGTGGCGTAACTGTGCGCGGGTCGCGAAAAGGACCGCGCATTCGTCGCCGCCTTGTTCAACGCCCACCTGGTAGCCCGCGACCTCGTACGAGCCCGCCTCAACCAGCTGCCGGCCCAGCGCAGCCACACCGCAGCGGCAGCGCTCGCGGAAACTCAACGCGAAAGCACAGTGACTCCAACGCCTGTGGCGGAAAGTGCGATCCCGTGCCCGCAAGGGTTCGCGGAGTGGATGCGTGACGCCTCGCACACTCTGCGCGGCATGAGCGGAGGTGTGATCAGACTGACGAGACGGCGGTGAAGACGGGCTGGAAGTCCTCTATGTGAGCACTCCATGAGCCGTTCGAAGGCATGAATGGGGCGCACGTCGACTCTCGAGCGTTTTCGACGCCGCAGTCTTGCCCGCAGGGTTCAACAGCCGCCGAATGGGTACAGTCTCGGCACGGGCCGAGCGTCGCACACCTTCCACACCGGCGGACGCACCCACCCGGCGCGGACGAAAGGACGACCGACCATGAGCGATCGCACTGACCAACCGGGCAACGGCGAGCCCGGCCCCACCGTTACCCGCGTCGTGAACGCACCTATCGATGCCGTCTGGGCGGTACTGGCCGACGGCTGGTCCTACCCCGTCTGGGTGGTCGGTGCGTCCCGGGTGCGCGATGTTGATGCCGGCTGGCCCGCGGTCGGCACTCGCATTCACCATGCGTTCGGGCCGTGGCCCCTGGTCGTGCAGGACTACACCCGTGTGGATGATGCCGAGCCGCCGATTGACCTGGTGATGACGGCGCGGGGTTGGCCGGTCGGCGAGGCGCGCGTGCATCTGCACCTGGAGGCCCGGGGCGAAGGTGCGTGTGAGGTGTCGATCACCGAGGACGCCACGAAAGGACCCGGCACCCTGATTCCGTCGCCACTGCGGCACCTGGTGTTGGGCCCCCGTAACCGTGAGACGCTGTACCGGCTTGCGCTGCTGGCGGAGGGACGGCACCGCGACGCCACGTCGAGCTGACAGTTCACCGAGTCGTTCGGGCATCACATGCCGCTCGGTGCACCGTCCAAGGCTTGATGGGTCGTTCCGCTTACTGAGATTTTCAGGTTGCGCACAGCCAATCCGTCGCGCAGTCTCAGAAATCTGGCCGATTCATCTCATTCCGTGGACTCAATGTCCGCATGATGGATGCTCGATTTGCATCTGGTAGTGGTAACCAGAAAGGTTGGTGCTACGAAACGCCGGCAACGGAGCCGCAGAGCATGTGACGCGAGAGAGGCACATCATGACCGCTCCAGCCTTGGTGATGGTGGGAATGGGTAGCACCGATGCCCAAGTGGCGCAGGTGGCGCTCTCGATGCGGCAGGGTCTGCAACGCATGCGATCGGGGCTGTCGGTGCACTGCGCCTTCCTCGAGCACTGCTCCCCCACGCCCGCGCAGGTCGTCTCCCAGCTGATCAAGCAGGGCGTGACCGAGATCGTCTTGGTGCCGCTGCAGCTCACCCATGCGATCGATCCGGACGAGCGCGTGCTCGGCCAAGCGGTCAAGCTTCGCAGCATCCATCCTGACCTGCGCATTCAGGTGTCGCGTCCGATCGGCCCCGAGGTCACCCTGCTCACCGTGCTCGACCAGCGGCTGCGCTCCTCGCTCGGTGCCCACCGGGTGCTCGAGTTGGACGGCCTGGTGCTCTCGTCGGCCCGCACCGGCGACGTGCGCGGCAATGCGCTGCTCGCCCGCCGTGCACGGCAGTGGTCCACTCACCACCGGCTGCCCTGCCTGACCGCGGTGGCGGACGGGTCGGGCCCGTCGGTCTCGCAGGCCATTCAGGGACTGCGTGCCCAAGGTCGCCGGCACATCGCGGTCGGTTCGTTCTTTCTCACCGCGACGGAGCTGTTCCATGCCCAGGCCGAACTGGCCGAACGTTGCGGTGCCGTTTCCATCAGCGAGCCGCTCGGTTCGGCCCGCGAGGTGATGGACTTGATCCTGGCCCGCTACGCGTTCGCGGCGATGGACCTTCTCGACGTGGGCTTCGACGACCTCGAGCAGGACGAGCCCACGCGTCACCTCAGCATCGTCAGCGCCTGACCGCACGGGCGATCACCGTCCGATTGCGCACGCGAGCCCCCGCCGCAACGGCGGGGGCTCGCGTCGTGCGGAACTCGACTCAGTGGAAGATGCTGACGCCGCCCGGGCCGACCAACAGCCCGACGACGATCAGCACGATGCCCCAGAGCAACTGCTTGCGAATGATGGCCAGGACTCCTGAGATCACCAGCACCGCAGCGATGATCCACAACACTGTCGCCATGCGCACACCTCCTGTTTCGACGCCCCGCGCCACCCACTCGACGGTGAAGCAGGGTGGGCCTTCGCCCGATGGGCTATGCCTACGCCAAGCCAGGTGACCTTCGCTACCCAACTAAAGGGTGGCTCGGCCATGACGCAGCCCACCCGCCGGTCAGGCCTTGGCCACCCGCGTCTTCTCGGCGGCCACGTCGAAGGTGGCCTCGGGCCAACCCAGGTCGAGGCCGACCAGGTGCTCGCGCAGTAGCTGGGCCACCGCCCAGTTTCGGTACCACTTGCGATCGGACGGGATCACGAACCACGGTGCGTGCTCGGTGTTGCAGCGCTCCAGCGCGTCCGCGTAGGCCTGCTGATAGGCCGGCCACTTGGCGCGCGCGTCGATGTCTTTGGGATTGTACTTCCAGTACTTCTCGGGGCTCTCGAGACGGGCGGCCAACCGGGCCTTCTGCTCGGCGAACGACACGTGCAGGAAGCACTTGATGATCGTGGTGCCCTCGTCGCTGATCTTCTTCTCGAGTGCGTTGATCTCGTCGTAGCGCTTGTTCCACTCGCTGACCGGAACCAGTTGCTCCACGCGCACCACCAGCACGTCCTCGTACTGGGAACGGTCGAAGATGCCGATCATGCCCGGATCGGGAAGCGCCCGCCTGATGCGCCACAGGTAGTGGTGCTTGCGCTCCTCGTCAGTGGGTGCCTTGAACGAGGTGAGTTGAATGCCCTGCGGGTCGACCATGCCCATCGCATGCCTGATCACGCCGCCCTTGCCGGAGGTGTCCATGCCCTGTAGCAGCACCAGCACGCTGGGCGCCTGCTCGGGAGCGGCGCGTCCGTTGGCGTAGAGGCGCTCCTGCAGGTCGGAGATCTCGGGCGCCAGGGCCTGCGTCAGTTGCGGGGCGTCCTGCTTGCCCTTGCCCGGGTAGCCGGCGGTCGCGGCCGTGTCGAGCGTGGCGAGATCGACCGGCCCGGAGGGCAGGCGCAGCAGTTGCGTCAGTGACTGGCTCGCATGTTTGCCCGACTTGGCGATGGACTTCTTCTTGTTTTTGCCTGCCATTCACCCAGTCTGGCGCACGCAGCCGCCGTACGGGCGGTTTGACCTGCCGAGATTTCAGGCTGACTACGACTTCAGTGCCAGGATGGCGGCCAGGTCGTAGCTCACCGGTTCGTCCAACTGCTCATAGGTGCATGAGCGCGGATCGCGATCGGGGCGCCACCGGTTGAACTGGGCGGTGTGCCTGAACCGGACGCCCTCCATATGCTCGTAGCGCACCTCGACCACCAACTCCGGACGCAGCGGCGTGAACGACAAGTCCTTGCCGTTGTTCCATCGGCTGAACTCGGAGTTGCGGGGGGTGCGGCCGCCCTCCTGCTGTTTGGCCCACGCCCACGGGTGGTCGTCGAAGGTGGTGACCAGCGGCTGCAGTTCGGCGAACAACTCCTTGCGCCTGGCCAGGGGGAACGCACCGATCACGCCGACGGAGGCCAGCTCGCCCTGCTGGTTGTACAGCCCGAGCAGCAGGCTGCCGACGGCGTCGTCGGTGCCCTTGTGCAACCGGTAGCCGGCCACCACGCAATCGGCGGTGCGCTGGTGCTTGATCTTGAACATGGTGCGCTTGTCCGGCTGGTAGGTGCCGGCCAGCGGCTTGGCCACCACCCCGTCCAGCCCGGCGCCCTCGAACTGCTCGAACCAGTCCTGGGCGACGGCGGGGTCGCGGGTGGCCGGGGTCAGGTGGATCGGCGCCTGCGCGCCGTCCAGAGCCGACTCGAGGGCCGCCCGGCGCTCAGCGAGCGGTCGCCAGGTGACGTCGTCATCGCCGAGGGCCAGCAGGTCGAAGGCGACGAAGCTGGCCGGCGTCTGCTCGCTGAGCATCGTGATCCGGCTCGCCGCCGGATGGATGCGCTGCTGCAGCACCTCGAACTCCAGCCGGTCGCCGACCACCACGACGATCTCGCCGTCGAGCACGCAGCGCGGCGGGCAGTTGACCTTGACCGCCTCGACGATCTCGGGAAAATACCTGGTCAGCGGACGTTCGTTGCGCGACCCGATCTCGACCTCGTCGCCGTCGCGAAAGATGATCGAGCGGAACCCGTCCCACTTGGGTTCGTACGAGAGCGCACCGGTGGGAATGGTGGGCACCGACTTGGCCAGCATCGGCTTGACCGGCGGCATCACGGGTAGCTGCATGGGTGCCATTGTGCAGTCGATCGCGGGCAACGGCTCGCCGGACGCGGCCAGCCGTGGTTCGATGAGGCTTGGGGGACACACACACTCAACGAGGAGGAACCACCATGCCTGATGATGCCTTGAGCCTGGATCCGGCGAAGACCGCCGTGGTGCTGATCGAGTACCAGAACGAGTTCACCAGTGAGGGCGGCGTGCTGCACGGGGCGGTCGACGCGGTAATGCAGAGCACCGGCATGCTCGAGAACACCAAGGCGTTCGTCGAGAAGGCCAGGGCGGCCGGCGTCACGATCATGCACGCACCGATCACCTTCGCGCCCGGGTACTCCGAGCTCACCCGACACCCGTACGGCATCCTGGCCGGCGTGGTCGGCGGCAACGCGTTCGTCAAGGGCACCTGGGGCGCCGCGATCGTGGACGACCTCGCGCCGTCCGAGGGCGACATCCTGATCGAGGGCAAGCGCGGCCTGGACACCTTCGCCAGCACCAACCTCGACTTCATTCTGCGTAGCAAGGGCATCGAGACCGTGATTCTCGGCGGCTTTCTGACCAACTGCTGCGTGGAGTCGACAATGCGCAGCGCCTACGAGAACGGGTATCGGGTGATCACGCTGACCGACTGCGTGGCGGCCACGTCGCCCGAGGAGCACGAGAACGCGATCAGGTTCAACTACCCGATGTTCAGCCATCCGCTCACCTCGGACGAGGTTGCCGCGGCCCTGTAAGGCGGCCCGTCAGCGCCCCCCTCACTATCTCCAGCCTGCGAAGGTGCGCGGGCGGATGATGGTTCGGGGGGCGCTCGGTGCCTGGTCAGTCCCAGTTCGCCGGGTTCTTCTTCGACGGCTGCACCCGCGGCGGCTCGCCCGGCATCTTGGGGTATTCGGGCGGATACGGCAGCTCGGCTCCCCCGTCCACATCGTCGGCGGCGTACCACTCCAGCGCCGTGCTGATCGGGGCCGGGTCGGCTGCGTAGAGAGGTGCCCACGGGTCACCCAGGTCGGCGAACCGGGCCGGCATGGTGAGCAGGGTGAAGTCGTCGGGGTGAACGGACGGCAGTTCGTCCCAGGTCAGGGGCGCCGAGACCCGTCCGGCTGGCGTGGGCCGGATCGAATAGGCCGAGGTCATCAACCGGTCGCGGGCCATCTGGTTGAAGTCCACGAAGATCCGTGCGCCGCGCTCCTCCTTCCACCAGTTCACCGTCACCTGCT
>DAOSUG010000058.1:0-7285 GCA_035378545.1 Micropruina sp.
GATGGATACCTGGCCCGCAAGTACAACCAGCGCTCCAAGCTCGGGCAGGTGCTCGATCCGCTGGCCGATCGGCTCTACATTCTGGCCACCCTGATCGGCCTGGCCATCCGCGAGATCATTCCCTGGTGGCTGGTGCTGCTGCTGCTCGCCCGCGACGTGATGATGGCTGCTCTGGTGCTGCCCCTGCTGCGTACCCGCGGGTTCATCACCCTGCCGGTGCATTTTCTGGGCAAGACCGCGACGTTCTGCCTGCTCTACGCCTTTCCCATGGTGCTTCTCGGAGCCGGCGCCGAACCTTGGGCGCTCGGATGCCGGGTGGTCGGGTGGGCCTTCGCCCTGTGGGGGGCCGGGCTGTACTGGTGCGCCGGGCTGATGTACGTCGGCCAGACCCTGGACGTGCTGCGCCGGTTTCCGCCGGTCGGCAAGGGCGATCGTCCCTCGACCACAGCCGCGGTCACCGGTACGTGATGAGCGCCCCCCAGGCCCGGCCGGTCCGTGCTCGTCGGGTGGACGAGAGCATGAACCTGCTCACCGATCTGTCCCGGGACGCACTCGAGCCGTCCTATCGCACCGCGTCGCCGCGCCGGCGCCGCTGGTGGGTGGTGGTGGTGGCCACGGCGGTGATCGGCCTGATGATCGGTGGTTCGATCGGCGACGTGCTGCGGGCCGCGCCCGCCGAACAGGTGGAGCGCGAACAGCTCGTCCAGCGCATCAAGGACGCGAGCGTCGCCACCGACGGGCTGCGTGCCCGGATCGCTACGCTCACCGCCGAGAACCGGGCCCTCTCGGACGCCGCGCTCGCCAACGACCCGGCCGCCGCGGAGGTCCAACGGCAGGTGGAGGCTCTCGAGCCGACCACGGGCGTCCGCGCCGTCACCGGTCCCGGTGTGGTGCTCGTCGCCGACGATTCGTCCACCACCGACCAATCCGGCAGTCAGGTGGTCGACGTCGACATCCGGCAGGCCGTGAACGGACTGTGGCTGGCGGGTGCCGAGGCGATCTCGGTGAACGGACACCGACTCTCGTCGCGCACCGCCGTTCGTGGCGCCGGCAATGCGATCACGGTGGATTACCGCTCGCTCAGCAGGCCGTACCGGATCGAGGCGATCGGCGACAGCCAGGCCATGCTGCGCGCGTTCCCGTCCGGCCCGGGGGGTGTGTGGTGGGCCTACCTCAAACAGAACTACGGCATTCGGTACGACCTCACCTCGGCGGATAGTCTGCGGCTGGACGCCGACCCCGGGCTGGGCGTCCGGGTCGCCGAGAGAATTCGCTGAGGAGGTGCCGCCATGTTCGCGATCGTGGGCCTGATTCTGGGCATCGCCCTCGGCATCTACCTCGAACCGACGCTTCCGGTCGGCCTGCAGCCGTACCTGCCGATCGCCATCGTCGCGGCCTTGGATGCACTGTTCGGCGGGTTTCGCGCCTACCTGGAGCGGGTTTTCGATGACCGGGTGTTCGTGGTGTCGTTCATCTCCAACGTACTGATCGCCGCCCTGATCGTGTGGGTGGGTGACCAGATCGGCGTCGGCGCGCAGCTCTCAACCGCCGTGGTGGTCGTGCTGGGCATTCGCATCTTCACCAACGCCGCCGCCATTCGACGGGCCCTGTTCCATGCCTGAGCCGGACGAGCGCGAACCCCGCCCCGCTGCCGACGAAGGGGTCGGGTCCGACCCCATCAACTCCGCAGTCGGACCCGACGACGGTTCCCCGATTGCGCCTGAGCAGTCGAGAGCCGAGGCCGACGGAGTCTCCGACCCGAGCGAGGCCCGGCGTCCGCCGATCGGCTGGCGCGAGCTCGTCCGCGACTTTGTGAAGCCTGGACGGGCGCAGGTGGTCTTCGCCGCGATTCTGCTGGTGTTAGGGCTCGGCGTGGCGATGCAGGTGCGCACCCGGGCCGAGGAAACCGACTACTCGACGTTGCGGCGCGACGACCTGGTGCAGATGCTGGACGACCTGAACACCGAGAGCCGACGCCTCGAAACCGAGATCGCCCAACTGGAAGAGACCAAACGCCAGCTGCAGGGCGGCGTCGATCGTGAGCGGGTGGCCCGCGACGAGGCACAGCGGCGGCTGGACGTGCTCGCCATCCTGGGCGGCACGGCGCCCGCGCAGGGTCCCGGCATTCGGATCACGATCACCGACCCCAATCGCAAGGTCACCTCCGATCTACTGCTGAACACCGTCGAGGAGTTGCGCGACGCGGGCGCCGAGGTGATCGCGATCAACAACACCGTCCGCGTGGTGGCCTCGACGTGGTTCGGCTCGAGCAACGCGGGCCTGGTGGTCGACAACCAACTGGTCACGACGCCGATCACCCTCGACGTGATCGGCGAGCCGCACGCACTCACCGAGTCGACGCGCTTCTCGGGCGGGCTGGTCAGCGAGGTGCAGGGCACGCGGATCGGTGGGTCGGTGAGCGTCGTGACCGACGAAAGGCTCACGATCAGCGCGGTCATCACACCGACCCCCAACAAGTTCGCCAAACCGGCCTGAACCCGGGCCGTCCCGATGCAATCCGGTCGTGAGGACGGCGTGAAGTGAGTAGTGTGTGCGCAGGATGAACGACATGTCCCCACCCTTCCGCGGCGCCGAGGAGTCCACGTGTTTCCCGAGGATCTGAAATACACCGACAAGCACGAATGGGTGCGCAGCGGCAACGGCTCGATCGTCAGGATCGGCATCACGTCGTATGCTGCGGACGCCCTCGGTGACGTTGTGTACGTGTCGCTGCCCCAGGTCGGCGAAGAGGTGGCGAAAGACGACGCCTGCCTCGAGGTCGAGTCGACCAAGAGCGTCTCGGACGTGTTCTCGCCGGCCTCCGGGGTGATCACCTCGGTCAACGACTTGCTCAACACCACACCAGAGGTGATCAACGCCGACCCCTACGGCGACGGCTGGATGTTCGAACTCGAGGTCAGTGATCCGTCCGAACTCGACGACACCCTGGACGCCGACTCCTACGCCGAGCTGACGGGGGAGTAGCCTCACCGTCTACCTCTGGCTTAGCCTTACCCCTTGATCCCCTTTGCATGTGAAAGAGCGTTCGCTGCAGAAAGGCCTGGACGATGATCAAGTGCCCCGCCTGCGGACACGAAAACGCCGACACGAACAACTTCTGCGCCAACTGCGGTCATCCGCTGAACGCACAAGAGACCACCGGTGACACCACCCGGGTGGTCGCAGCCGTCGACAGCCCCGACGACACCGCGGGCGAAGACCTCAGCGCCGAGGACGTGTCGGCGATCAACCAGTTGCGCCCCAACTCGGCGCTGTTGATCGTGCGCCAGGGCCCGGCCGGGGGCGCACGCTTCCTGCTGAACTCAGACGTCACCACGGCGGGTCGGCATCCGCGCTGTGACATCTTTCTCGACGACATCACGGTCTCGCGAAACCATGCCCGGTTCACCCGCCGCGACGGCCACATCTGGGTCGAGGACGAGAACAGCCTCAACGGCAGCTACGTGAACCGCACCCTGATCGACGGCCCCGTGGCGCTGCGCCGAGGCGACGAGGTGCAGATCGGCAAGTTCCGCATGCTGTTCTTCACCCAACCCGGGTGACGGCGTATGGCTTACGGCTTGCGCAGCATCGGGCAGGTTCTCTCCGTCCTCAAGGCGGACTTTCCAGATGTCTCCATCTCCAAGATCCGCTTTCTGGAAAGTGAAGGGCTGATCGCTCCTGAGCGGGCCCCGTCCGGGTACCGGCGGTACGCCGAATCCGACATCGTCCGGCTGCGCTACATCCTGACCGTGCAGAAGTCGCACTACCTGCCGTTGAAGGTGATCAAAGAGCACCTCGAGGCCATGGACCGTGGCGAGGACCCGCCCAGGCTCGAGCCGTTGACCGGCGCAGCGGCCGCCACCGAGGTGCCGTTGCCCACCGCAGCGGGTGGCCAGAGCACCGCTCGCACCCCCAAACGTCCGATCCGGGTCACCCGCCGCGAGTTGCTCGAACTCAGCGGGCTGTCCGAAGCCAGCCTGTCCGAACTCGAACGACACGCGCTGGTGAGTCCCCGGCGGGGCACCGTCTACTACGGACGCGACGCCCTCACCGTTGCCGTCGCGGCCCGCAAACTCTCGGCCTACGGCATGGACGCCCGCCATCTGCGGGTGGTCAAGCAGGCGGCTGAGCGCGAGGTCGGGCTGATCGAACAGGCGATCGCTCCGCACCTGCGACGCAGCCAGTCCCCGCAGCAACTCGCTCAGGAGGTCATGCAGCTGGTCATGCACGCCCACGCCGCGATCATGCGATCGACGATGCCCCAGTAGAGCCACCATGCGTGAACTCAACGTGGTCGAGGTCCGACTGGACGACGAGCAGGGCTCGCCGGTGCTGATCCTGAAGGAATCCGACGGGGAGCGGCAGGTGGCCATCTGGATGAGCGCGGCAGGCGCGGCGGGCATTCTCGGCGCGTTGCAGGAGGCCGATCCCGACCACCCGTCCAGTCATGAACTGATCCTGGCGCTGATCGCCAGCCTCGACGGTGAGGTGTCGGTCGCGCACATCGTCGGCCATCAGAACGGGGTGTTCTACGCCGAGTTGATCGTCGACGGGCGCCCGGTCAACGCGCGTCCCTCGGACGCGATCGCCGTCGCGCTGCGTGCGGGCGTGCCGATCAAGATCGCCGAGGCGGTGCTGGACGCTGTCGGTGTGGTTCCCACGCCGCCCGCCGCGGACGACGATGACGACGAACCCGAGGGTGAGGATCAGGTCGAACAGTTCCGGCAGTTTCTCGATTCGGTGAACCCGGACGACTTCTGAATCGGCTCACCTGCAACCCTGAGGTACAGCTGGAGGGTTGGTAGGCTGTCGGCCACTGCCGCGGCGTGTCGTTGACCGTCGAACACCGCCGGATCTAGCGTCGTGGAGGTCAGTACTCCGGCGCGGCCGGGGCACAACCACGAGGCGACGAAGGCGGGCGACGTGAACGGTCTGGACGAGGCGGCGGATCAGCCCGTGGATACCCAGGACCTGCTCTTCGACGGCGACTTCTCGCCGTTGCCGGATGACTTGGGCTTTCGCGGCCCTGTCGCGTGCGGCGCGGCCGAGATCACCTACCGGCAACTGGACTATTGGGCCCGCACCGGACTGGTCGTGCCCGAGGTGCGTTCGGCCGGCGGTTCGGGCACGCAGCGGCTGTACAGCTTTCGAGACATTCTGTTGCTCAAGGTGATCAAGCGCCTGATCGATGCCGGCATCTCGTTGCAGCAGATTCGCACCGCCATCGATCATCTGCGGGCCCGAGGGGTGCAGGACCTCACGCAGGTCACCCTGATGAGCGACGGGGTCTCGGTGTACGAATGCACCTCGGACGATGAGGTCATCGACCTGCTCCGCGGCGGGCAGGGCATGTTCGGCATCGCGCTGGGCGGCGTCTGGCGCGACATCGAGGGCAGCCTGGCCACATTGCCCAGCGAGCGAGTGCACGAAGAGGCGGCACCCGCTGCCGCCGCCTCGGACGAGTTGTCCCGTCGCCGCCACGCCCGGGCTGCCGGCTGACGCCTCAATCGCTCTCGATCTGATGGTCGAGACTGTCTGTTGGTCGAGACTGTCCAGCCCGTTGGCCGAGCGTCGAGACCCGGGGTGTGCGGTCGATCCGATTCTGAAATCACCCGCCACGGTGTCGGCAGTGCCCGGCGTGTCGCGGGTCGGCGGGGCGACTGGTGTCAAGCTTTCAGAAAGTCGGCTCGCTGGCCAGCGCGTCGGGCGGATGCCGCTCGAGGCCGACGAGGAAGTCATGACGGCTCGAATGGTGGCCCAGGCGAACCCAGCCAGGCGCCGTCCGCACGTGCGCGGGCGTTGCCTGAGCGCTGAGATAGGTTGTGACGGACGCTCACGAGGCGTCCGGAACCACAACAGGAGTGCTCATGACTGCCTTCACCACTCGCCATCTCGGAGCGGTCGGCGATGATCGATCACAGATGCTCACGTTGGTCGGTTATGAGTCGCTCGACCAGTTGAGCGCCGCAGCGGTGCCCGCTGACATCGCCTTGCACGAGCCACTCGACCTGCCGCCCGCGCTGAGCGAGGCCGAGGCAGCCGCCGACCTGGCCGCCATGGCCGCGGCCAACCGTCCGCGCAGGGCCATGATCGGGCTGGGCTATCACGGCACCATCACCCCGCCGGTGATCCGCCGCAATGTGCTCGAAAATCCGGCTTGGTACACCGCCTACACCCCTTACCAGCCCGAGATCAGCCAGGGCCGGCTCGAGGCGCTGCTCAACTTTCAGACCATGATCAGCGACCTCACTGCGTTACCCACCGCCGGGGCGAGCCTGCTCGATGAGGGCACCGCCGTTGCCGAGGCCATGGCGCTGGCCCGCCGGATCACCCGCAAGGGTTCGGTGCTTCTCGTGGACGGCGCCGTGCTGCCGCAGACCCTCGCGGTGGTGCGCACCCGCGCACTGGCCACCGGCATCGATGTGGTGGTGATCGAGGGTGACCTGGTCGAGGCCCTGCAGACGCATGAGGCCTTCGCCGTGGTCGTCCAGGTACCCGGTGCGAACGGCCATCTGCGCACCGCTGCCGAACTGCGCGCCATCGCGGCCACCGCGCACGACAACAATGCCTCGGTCATCGCGGCCGCCGACCTACTCGCGCTGACCCTGGTCACCGCGCCCGGCGACTGGGGTGCCGACATAGCGGTCGGCACCACCCAACGCTTCGGCGTGCCGCTGTTCTACGGCGGCCCGCACGCGGCCTACCTGGCGGTGCGCGAGGGGCTGGAGCGGCAGTTGCCCGGACGCCTGGTCGGCCTCTCCGTGGACGTCGACGGCACTCCGGCGCTGCGGTTGGCGTTGCAGACCCGCGAGCAGCACATTCGTCGGGATCGGGCCACGTCCAACATCTGCACCGCGCAGGTGCTGTTGGCCGTCGTGGCGTCCATGTATGCGGTCTACCACGGCCCGCACGGGCTGGCAGGCATCGCGGAGCGGGTGCATCATCAGGCCCGACGGCTCGCGGCCGCGCTGAGCGCGCGCGCCGAACTGACCAGCACGAGCTTCTTCGACACCCTGACCCTGCGCGTGCCGGGCGAGGCGGCGGGAATCGTCGAGGCGGCCGCGGCGGGTGGCGTGCACCTGCGGCTGGTGGACGCCGACCACGTCGGCGTGAGCGTCGGCGAAGACACCACCGGGGCAGATCTGAACGCCGTCGCCGCCGCCTTCGGCGTCGAGCCACTGACCGAGGCCACAATGGGCGATCTCGCCGGCCACCGGCGTCCGGTCGACTACCTGAGCCATCCGGTGTTCAACACCCGGCACAGCGAAACCGAAATGCTGCG
>DAOSUG010000058.1:7295-8397 GCA_035378545.1 Micropruina sp.
GCTACCTGCGGGCCCTGGCCGACCGCGATTTCGCGCTGGATCGCGGCATGATTCCGCTCGGATCCTGCACCATGAAGCTGAACCCCACCACCTCGATGGAGGCGATCAGCCTGCCGGGCTTCGCCAACCTGCACCCGTTCGCGCCGGCGTCCGATGCGCAGGGCTACCTGCTCATGATCGAGCGCCTCTGCGGCTGGCTGGCCGAGATCACTGGCTACGACCGGGTCTCGGTGCAGCCCAACGCCGGTAGTCAGGGCGAGTTCGCCGGGCTGATGGCGATTCGTGGCTACCACCGCGCCAACGGTGAGGCGCAGCGCACCGTCTGCCTGATTCCGGCCAGCGCGCACGGCACCAATGCGGCCTCCGCGGTGATGTCGGGCATGAGCGTGGTCGTGGTCAAGACTGCGCCGGACGGTTCCGTCGACCTCGCCGACCTGCGGGCCAAGGTCGAGGCGCACGCCGACACCCTGGCCGCGATCATGGTCACCTACCCATCCACCCACGGGGTGTACGAGAACACCATCACCGAGCTGTGCGAGCTGGTGCACGCGGCCGGCGGGCAGGTGTACGTCGACGGCGCCAACCTCAATGCCCTGCTCGGCCTGGCCCGGCCCGGCCGCTTCGGTGCAGACGTCAGCCATCTCAACCTGCACAAGACCTTCGCGATCCCGCACGGTGGGGGTGGACCGGGTGTCGGGCCGGTGGCCGTCCGCTCACATCTGGCCCCATACCTGCCGAGCCATCCGCTGTCGGACGAAGCCGGCCCGGCCACGTCGTACGGACCGGTCAGCGCGGCGCCGTTCGGCTCGGCGGGGGTGCTGCCGATCAGCTTTGCGTTCATCGCCATGCTGGGCGCGGACGGGCTGAAGCAGTCGGGCCAGTCGGCGGTGTTGGCGGCCAACTACGTCGCCGCACGCATCGGCGAGCACTATCCGATTCTGTACACCGGTGCGAACGGCCTGGTCGCGCACGAGTGCATCGCCGACCTGCGGCCGCTCACCAAGGCGACCGGGGTGACCGTCGACGACGTCGCCAAACGGCTGATCGACTACGGCTTTCACGCGCCCACGATGAGTTTTCCGGTGGCCGGCACGCTGATGAT
>DAOSUG010000059.1:0-4167 GCA_035378545.1 Micropruina sp.
CGAGAATGCCTGCATCGCGCTCGCTGAGCGTTGCCACCGGACGGACCACGGGTTCGGACATGTAATCCATGGTAGTTCAAATCACAGGCTTGTCATTCGTCTGGTCGGTCCAGCGCCCCCCTAACTATCGTGCGCCCGCACATGTTCGCGGGCCACGGATACGTGAGCGGGCACTCAACGGCGGGGACGTCCAAGCAGGCCCCGGCGAGTCCGCCGGTCGCCGCGGGGCCAGTACAATGAAGGGCGCGACGTCGCACCCGGGGCGCCGTGCGCCACCACGAAGGACGAACGATGCAGCCACTCAGCGGTACCGTGCAGCGGTACGACTGGGGCACCCACAACGCCATCCCAGCCATTCTCGGCCGCCCCGCCGACGGCCGTCCCGTCGCCGAGTACTGGCTGGGCGCGCACAGTTCGTCCCCCTCGCTGGTCGGCAACGGCACGCTGGTCGACCACATCGGCTCGACACCTGCGGTGCTCGGCGCGCGCAGCCGGGCTGCGTTCGGTGAACAACTGCCTTTCTTGATGAAGCTGCTGTCGGCCCGGCACGCCCTGTCGATCCAGGCGCATCCGTCACGCGAGCAGGCCATCGAGGGCTTCGCCCGCGAGTCGCGGGCGGGTACCGCTCTGGATGCGCCGGAGCGTACCTACAAGGACAGCTGGCCCAAGCCCGAGATCCTGATCGCGCTGGACGAGTTTCACAGCCTGGCCGGCTTTCGCGATCCGCACGAGACCGCGGAGTTGTTCGCCGCACTCGGGGTCGCTGAGCAACTGGACTCGGTGATCGGGCCGTTGACTGAACGCAAGGGGCCGGCAGCGATGGCCGAGGTGTTTCTCGACGTGCTGAGCCTGGACGGGTCGCGGGCGCACCTGGTCGATGAGACCGTGTCCGCGGCGATGCATCACCGCTATGACGACGGTACGGTCGGCGAGTTCGCCCGCACGGCACTCGAACTGGACGCGGTATTCCCGGCCGATCCGGGCATTCTGGCCGCGCTGCTGATGAACCGGCTGGTGCTGCGCCCTGGCGAAGCGCTGTTCGTGCCGGCCGGCATGATGCACGCGCACCTGCACGGCACGGGGGTCGAGGTGATGGCAAACTCCGACAACGTGATCCGTGGTGGGCTGACCAACAAGCACATCGACGTCTCAGAACTCGTCGCCGTGGTGGATTTCAACCCGTGGCTGCCCGAAAGGCTGCACCCTCGCCGCACCCGTCCGGGCGTGCTGAAGTATCAGACCCCGTGCAGCGAGTTCGAGGCGTGGCGCATGCTGATCGACCGCAGTACCGGGCCCGTCCGTGTGCCTGGACGAGGGTCGGCGCGCATCCTGTTCGCCATCGATGGCGCCTGCGTGCTCGACAACGGCGAGGCCACCCTGCAACTGCCGCGGGGCCGGGCGGCGTTCCTGTCCGCCGACGAGCTGGACGTGTTCGCCACGGGAACGGCCGAGGTGTACGGGGCGTCCTCCGGCATTCGCTGAGGCGTTTCTGGGGTTGTGTCAGCACGCCGACCGCCCCCCTAAGTATCTCCCGCCTGCGCAGGTACGCGGGCGGCAGATAGTTGGGCGGGCGTTTGGGTCAGCAGCGGGCTGCTTGCGCCGTCCTCGCGTCGGGTACGGCACAATGGTGCGCGGCTGGCCTCGTCCGGCCGGTGCCTCCGTAGCTCAGTTGGTAGAGCGCCCGCCTTGTAAGCGGATGGTCGCGGGTTCGATTCCTGTCGGAGGCTCGTGAGTGCACAGCTTCCAGCCGGCCAGAGCCAGTGGGCACAGATCATTGCCCGTGACCCGGGTCATTCCCAGCGCTATATCGACCGATTCGCGATGCTGGCCGCCCAGGGCCACGACCTGGTCGGCGAGGCACGGCTGATCGACGCGATGATGCCACGCCGATCGACCATTCTGGACGCCGGCTGCGGGCCCGGACGGCACTGCGGTTACCTGCATCGCGCCGGGCACCGGGTGGTCGGGGTCGACCTCGACCCGGCCCTGATCGCCGAGGCGCGGCGGGTCGAACCTGGGCCTGACTACGTGGTGGGCGATCTGGCGGCTTTCGACCTGCCCGATGGCGTACCGCAGCAGTTCGACGCGATCCTGTGCGCGGGCAACGTGCTCGGATTCGTGCACCCGCTGACCCGGCGGCCGATCCTCACCGGCTTTCGCGACCGATTGACCCCCGAGGGACGCGCTGTGGTCGGCTTCGGCGCCGGCCGCGGCTACGACTTCGGCGACTTCTTCGCCGATATCGAGGCCGCGGGGCTGGGCCGCGAGCAGACGTTCTCGACATGGGACCTGCGCCCCTGGCGTGCCGACGCGAACTTTGTGGTGGCGGTGCTGACTCGCTGAGCGCCCGCCCAACTATCCGCGGCCCACGTAGGTGCGCAGGCGCACGATGGTGAGGGAGGCGCTCGAAAGGTCAGAACCATGGACGGGACGCGAGCGCTCGCCTGATCCGACGGGCCAGCTCACCAGGCTGCCGAAGAGCGTCCTTGCCCCACCGAATCACGAGGTAGTTCTCGGCCTCCAGGGCAGCCTGACGCTTCTTCTCGGCGCGGACGGCATCGGCGGTGCTGACACCGAACTGGTTGTCGTACTTGCCCTCGCCGTCGTATTCGCCGACCACCCGCTTGGCCCGCCACAGGAAGTCCGGTCGCGCGACGAAGCGTCCGTCGGCGGTGTAGATCGGGACCTGCAGTTCGGGCAGCGGAAGTCCGGCGCAGATCATCAACGCGCGGCTCTCGGATTCACCGCCGCTCTCGCTTTGTGGATCGCCCGCGTTGATGGCGCGCTCGGCCATTCGGCTGCCTCGTCCGGGAGCGAGAGCGCCCAGGAGGATGTCCCGGTCAAGACCCCGCTGCAGCGCAGAATCCACCACCATCAGCGCTTGTGGGAAGGAAAGAGAGCGCGCAAGATCGAGCACCGTGCGGGCCAGCGACGTCACCGGCAGAGCATCGAGTACCGCCGATTCGTCGGGGGCCAGGTTCGCCGCGCGTGCGTGCAGGCGAGCTGAGCGGCTGCCGTGGCCACCGAAAGTGCGAACGACCTCGGGGCGGGTGTCGGGATAGATCAGCACGGGCAGGCCGTGCAGCAGTGCCGCCGAGCGGTGGCTGAACCACGTGCCGTGATTGATCACGCGTGCGGTGGCTTCGATTTCGATGCGTAGCCGCTGCTCAGGCGTCAGTTCGTCGGCCGCGCGCACGGCTCCTCGACGCAGCCGAACCAGTTCACCCTGATCGACGAGTCGAGCGATGCGTCGATAGCCGGTGCCCGGATTGCCCTCGATGAGTTCGCGAGTCGCTTGAACGTCCATACCTTCAGTGAACGACCGGATGCGCGAACATGTTCACAATCGCCCGGCCCGCGCCGAACGCCCGCGCAGCTATCCCACGCCCTCGAAGCTTCGCAGGCGCACGATAGTTAGGGGGGCGGTGGATTCAGCCGCGGCAGCGAGTGACCTCGTAGAGCGCGATGCTGGCCGCCACCGAGGCGTTCAGCGACTCCACCTCCGAGCCGATCGGAATGGACACCAGCACGTCACAGTTGTCGCGCACCAGCCGTGCCAACCCGTCCCCCTCTGAGCCGACCACCAGCAGAACCGGACCGTCCACGCCCGGGATGCCGGCGACGTCCAGGTCGGCCTCGCCGGCCAGGCCGGCCACCACGAAGCCGGCGTCGGCGTACTGCTTGAGCGTGCGGTTGAGGTTGGTCACCCGGGCCACCGGCAGCCGCGCGGCCGCTCCTGCCGACGTCTTCCAGGTGGCGGCCGTCACCTGCGCGGACCGCCGCTCCGGAATGATCACCCCGGTCGCACCGAAGGCGGCGGCCGAGCGGATGATCGCGCCCAGGTTACGGGGGTCGGTGATCGAGTCGCAGGCGATCACCAGGGCCTGGTCTGGAGCCCCCAGCGCCTCGGCGAGCAGATCGTCCGCGTTCGTGTACTCATACGGCGGTAACTGCAGAGCCACGCCCTGGTGCACGCCGCCGTTGGTCAGCTTGTCGAGCTCGCTGCGGGTGGCGGCCAGCAGCGAGAGACCATGATCGGCGGCGTACTTGAGAATGTCGCGCAGGCGGTCATCACGCTCGACGCCGTCGGCCACATAGGCGCGCTTGACCGGCAGCCCGGCTTGCAGCGCCTCCAGCACCGGGTTGCGGCCGAACACCCAGTCATCG
>DAOSUG010000059.1:4177-8210 GCA_035378545.1 Micropruina sp.
CCGGCCCTGGACGCGTCGCGGCGCGGCTTGCCGGCACTCCCACTGCGCCCGGACGAGGACTTGTTGCTCTCGTTCGGACCACGCTTGCGATACGCCTTGTGATAGGGGCGATCCTCGGCCTTCGGTGTCGGCCCCTTGCCTTCGAGACCGCGCCGCACCCGGCCACCGGAGCCCGCGGTGTTGCCGCTTCCGGTGCCCTTGCCACGTTTGCGGACGGCGCCTTGTCGGGACGAGTTTCCGGGCATCAGGCCTCCAAGCTCCAGCGTGGACCGTTCGGGGTGTCGTCGACCTTGAGCCCCAGGCCGGCCAGCGTGTCGCGGATCGCGTCCGCCGCCGGCCAGTCCTTGCGGGCGCGGGCCTCGGCGCGTTGGTGCAGCAGGGCGCCCACCAGCCCGTCCACCACCGGGGTCAGGTCATCGCTCGACGAGGCGTCCGACCACTCCGGGGCGGCGGGGTCGAGCCCGAAGACCTGCAGCATCAGCAGCACCGACCGCCGGGCGCGACGGGCGGTCTCAGCCTCACCGGACTCGAGTGCCACGTTGCCCTCTTTGACCGTGCGGAAGAGCACGGCCAATGCGGTGGGCGTGCCCAGGTCGTCATTCATTGCGGCAGTGAAGTCCGTTGCCAGAGTCACTTCGGACGAGGACTCATCCGCTGCTGCCAGGCTGGCGGAACGGTCCAGAAAGCTGTCGATGCGACTCAACTGGGCCGCCGCCTCGGCCAACGCCGCCTCGCTGAGTTCGATGGACGAGCGGTAGTGCGGCCCGGCCAGCCACAGCCGGACGGCGCGTCCGCCGTGCTTCGCAACCGCGGCGGTCACGTCGGCGGTGTTGCCGAGTGACTTGGACATCTTTTCGCCGGCCATCGTCACCCAGGCGTGATGCATCCAGTGGCGAGCGAAGCCACGGCCGGCGGCACGGGACTGGGCGAGTTCGTTCTCGTGGTGCGGAAAGCGCAGGTCGAGGCCCCCGCCGTGAATGTCGAAGGTGTCGCCCAGGTACCTGCCGGCCATCGCCGAGCACTCGATGTGCCAGCCCGGACGTCCCCGGCCCCACGGGCTCGGCCATGAGGCGGTCGCGGGCTCACCGGACTTGGTTGCCTTCCACAGAGCGAAGTCGCGCGGATCACGCTTGCCTCGCGGGTCGGCGGACTCGTCCGGTTCGAGGTCGGCCAGCCGCTGATCGGTCAGAGCCCCGTACTCGGCCCACGACTGCACATCGAAGTAGACGTCCGCGGAGTCGCCGGCCTGATACGCGTGTCCCCGTTCGATCAGGGTGGCGATCAACTCGAGCATGTCGGAGATGTGCCCGGTCGCTCGTGGCTCGTACGTGGCGGACGGCACCCCGAGCGCCCGGTAGGCAGCGTTGAACGCGTTCTCGAAGACGAATCCGTGGGCCCACCACGGACGGCCCGCCGACTCGGCCTTGGCCAGAATCTTGTCGTCGATGTCGGTGACGTTCGTGACCAGCGTGACTTGGTAACCGTTGAACTGCAGCCAGCGCCGCAGCACGTCGAAGTTGACCCGGCTGCGCATGTGCCCCAGGTGCGGCGCGGACTGCACGGTAGGCCCGCACACGTAGATCGACGCCCGGCCCGGCTCAAGGGGCTGAAACTCGACGATTTCGCGCTGCAGGCTGTCGTACAGGTGAAAACTCACCGGCTGAGTGTATCGGGGTCTGACCGTGACGGTCGGCGAGCAGAATCCGGCGGACCCTGCAGATCGGGTGGATTTTGACACCGCAGTCGGTGCCGAAACCCACCCCTTCGCGGAGCCGCCGATGGCTGCAGTCGCGAGTGACGCCGGACGGCCTGCAACCCGTTAGGCGCGAGGGCACACCTGGCGTTTGTTGAGACCAGCCGGACGCCGCCCGGGCGCTCCGAGATGGGGTCGCTGCGGCATTCGCTCGATCCAGGCCCAGGGGGCTTAGCCCGGCTTAGCCCGTCGGGAAGGCAGTTACGTTGAGCCGGCTGGGCGTCGCGACTGGGCACAGCAGGTTCGAGCGAGGCGAACCGGGCGGCCGTGGTGGCGCAGGCCACGCTCAATCTCAGCCCAGGGCACGCCGAAGCGCGGCCATGTCGAGCACACCGGTCGGTTCGGGCACGTCCAACGCATCGCGCTCCCACGGGTCGTCGGGCATCGCACCTTCTTCGTCCACGAACCCCTGCGACGGATCGAACGGGTTGGCCAGTTGGCGGCTGCCCTCTGCCAACGGACGACTGTTCATCGCCTCATCGGGCAGACCCTCGAGCACGTCGCGAATGTAGCCGTTGGCGGCGTCCAACAACGGCACGTCGCGGTGCTCGCGCTGGGACGCGTACCAGCGATAGTCCAGCACCTCGTGAAATATCTGCGCCGCGTCGCGTTTGCCACGCAGATGAGCGGGGACGGCGGTGACCACCGGCTCGAAGCACTGGGTGAGCCACTGGTGCGCGACCAGCGACTCGTCCAGGCTCTGCTGGTTGGTGCGGAACCGATAGGTGTCTAGGTCGTTGAGCAGCCGCCGGGCCTGGTTCTCTTCGACGTCGAGGCCGGTGAGTCGCAGCAGTCGTCGGGTGTGGTGGCCAGCATCGACCACCTTGGGTTGAATGCGCACCGTCGAGCCGTCGGCCGAGGTGGTGATGTCGAGCTCCGCCACATCGAAACCCAGAGCGTTCAACCGGCGCACCCGGCTCTCGATACGGTCGAGCTCGGTGCCAGAGAACTCTTCGACGCCGGTGAGCTCAGCCCACAGGTCGCGGTAACGGGCGCTGATGGTTTCGACGAGCGTGAGCGGATCGAGCGACTCATCGAGCAACTGACCCGCTTGGAGGTCGCTGAACTCGCCGAACAGGTTGGTGGTGGCGATTACCAGATCGTGCTCGCGCTGGCCCCGGGTAAGCACGTCATGCAGTTCGGCGGTCTCGGCATCGACCAGGTACGCGGCGAACTCGCCGGCGTCGCGCCGGAACAGAATGTTCGACAGCGACACGTCGAGCCACAGAAAGCCGATCAGATGCAGCCGCGCCAGCAGCACTACCATCGCGTCCAAGAGCCGGTTGACCGTCTCGGGACGCACCCCCTGGCTGAACAGCGATCGGTACGGCAGCGAGAAATCGAGGTGCCTGGTGACCAGCACCGGGTCGAGCGGCTGGCCCCCCATGCCGCGGCGATCGGTGATCACCGCGAGCGGCTCCACCGCCGGCGTGTTCTCGCGCGCGAGTTCTTGCAGCATGCGGTATTCATGCACGGCCGCAGCCTCGATCACCTCTTTGGCCGCGTACACGTCGTTGACCACCTTGATGAAGCGGACGACGTGACGCGAGATGCCGCGGGGCAGCGCCACCAGGTAGTCGGTGGGCCAATCGGTCAGCGGCAACTCCCAGGGCAACGGGATGAGCCTGGAATCCGGCTTCGCCGACAGGATGCGGGGCATGGAGTCATTCTGCCAGCCCCAACCGACAAGTTCAGCGACCAGACAGGCCGTCAGGCGGCCACGGACTCCTGCTCAGCCGTTTGCACCAGCTCGGAGACCAGGGCCTCGATCGCCGTCCGCACCTGCGGCGTCACGGCTCCCTCGGCGTCGAACGACTCGAGGAAGGGTGCATTCACTGCGCCAACTGGCTGGGCGCCGGCGATCTGCAACGACATGGTGATCTGCTCGATCACGCGCGCGCCGGCCTCGGCCCGGAAGGGGGCCGTCAGCACCGCCGCCGGCTTGCCGACGATGACGGCGTTGCCGCGCGGACGGGATGCCGTGTCGATGGCGTTCTTCACCTCGGCCGCCAGCGCACCGTTGTAGGCGGGGCTGGCCACGACGATCGCATCGGCGGCCGCAACGGCCGAACGTAATGCCTGGACGCTCGCGCCCAGCGTGCCCTCTTCGTCACGATCCGCGTCGTAGAAGGGCAGCGCGGTGAGGTCGAATCGAGTCTCTACAGTGCCGGCCGGTAGCGCCGCGACCGCGGCATCGGCGAGCCGGGCGTTGAAGGAGCCGCGGCGACCGCTACCCACCAGAGTCAGAACGTTCATTCTCATCTCCAAATAGTCAAGTTA
>DAOSUG010000060.1:0-3219 GCA_035378545.1 Micropruina sp.
TACTCGCCACCCAGTTTCCCGGCCCCGGCACCATCCTCGTCGACCAGTCGCTGCGCGATCTCGCGCGGGGGTTTGCCCTCCGACCTCGCCAGCCGCAGCGCGACGTTGGACTGAAAGTGACCGAACTGCGGCTTGGTGGCCGGACGGAGCTCGGGGTCGACCCCCGTGACGGCCTGGAATCGTTCGGTCAGCAGCACGGGCAGAGAAGGCACTGGATCATCTTTCCATGCGAACCCCCGGCCCGGTCATCCCGCCCACCCCCGGCAGCCCGGACTCGGCCGTCATCCCGGGATTGCCCGGGGATCCGTGCAACCCCGATGACGTATCGAGGCCACGACGCCATGGTGCTGCATCGAGAAGTGGCAGAAGTACCCCTGTGCAACGCCGGTTCGTCGTTGACAGGATCGGGGCGACCCAGAGCGACCGGAGGATCCTGTGCTGACTTCGCAACTGTTCGCCGGGGACGCCCTGCTGCAACGCATCGCGGACGGCGCCCCCGACCGCATCTCGCGCGTCCAGAACGCCACCGACCCGGCCGTCGCCAAGGTGCAGCAGGCGCTCCTGCTCTGGAACCCGTCGGTCCTGCCGCTCCACGGTGCCGACGGCACCTACGGCGCGGAAACCGGCGCGGCGGTCGTCCAGTTCAAGACGATCGAGTTGCAGGTGCCGCCGCAGCAGCTTTTCGACGACGTCGGACCGCAGACCGTTGTGCGCCTGGACGCGATCGCGCACGCCGCCGAGCGACCTCCCACGCCACCCCCCTCCGTTTTCGTGCGCCAAGACGTCTACCAACTGCAGCCGCCCGGCGCACCCGTCCACCCGATCATCGCCGCCTACGCGGTGGCGGTGCGCCAGCTCAAGCGCAACGCCGGCGCGCCGCATCGCACCTGGGCGCATCACACGCAGGTGCACGGCATGAACCCCGACCCCGGCGACGGGCTGCGCAATCAGTGCCAGCACTTCTGCTGGTACTTTCTGCCCTGGCACCGCATGTACCTGCACGCGTTCGAAGCCATCTGCCGCTCGATCATCGTCGAGTCCTCCGAGGTGGACGACGACACCAAGGACACCTGGGCGCTGCCCTACTGGGACTACGACCGGGCCGACACCCGCGAGTTGCCGCCGGCCTTTCGCGATGAGTTGCTGGACGGGGCGCCCAACCCGCTGTTCGAACCGGCACGCGATCTGGGGATCAACTCACCGGTACAGTTCCGCGGCGAACCGGCACCGCGACTCGCCCGGCTGGCCCCCGAGCAGACCACCGCACAGGGCTGGTTCTCCAGTTCGCCGTACTCGAACCCGTTCGACCCGGCCTTCGCCGGCACCGAGACCGGTTTCAACCACGCCAGCGCACCGAACGCCGTTCCCGGACCCCTCGAAATCACGCCGCACGGCTCCGTCCACGTCTTCGTCGGGGGCCGATTCGGCAAGATGAGCGACTTCGACAAGGCCGCCGGCGACCCGATCTTCTGGCTGCACCACGCGAACCTCGACCGGTTGTGGGAGGTCTGGCGCGGCAGCACCGGCCTCGGCCTCGACCCCCGCTCAAGCAGGTTCGCAAACCAGACCTTCGACTTCTTGGACGCCTCCGGGCAGCGCGTGCACCCGTCCTGCGACAGCGTGCTCAACCTGGCCAACCTCGGCTATGGCTACGCCGACACCTCGATTCCCGCCTCGGCAGGCGCAGGAGGACCCATGGACGATCCCAACCGCGGCCCAGCCGAACCGCGGGAGCGACGTCGTCCACCGCGACGGGTGGGTGCCGCCGACGAGCCCGTCCGGTTGCAGGTGGACGCCGCGACGGTCGAGTTCGCGACCGACGCACCACAGACCCGCGGCGACGAACGCTTTCTGGTCTCGGTCGAGCACATCAGCGCCGACGACCTGCCGAACGCCGAGTGGGGGGTCTACCTGCAGCCCACGTCGGGTGCGCCGGTGCTGGTCGGCACGCTGCCGTTGTTCGGCCTGCGCGAGTCGTTGAATGCCGATGCAGAGCACGAGCTGAGCTATCTGTTCGACATCACCGATTTGGTGAACCGACTGGACGCCGAAGGTCGCTGGCAACCCGAACTTTTCCGCGCCACCCTGGCCCCGGTGAACGCCGTGCCCGAAGGTGCCGAGCCAGACCCAGAGGTCGTGATCGGCACGATCGCGCTGCTAATCCAATGACTAGCCTTGCCGCCGGTCGGGCTCATTCCGCTGGTCGAGCTGGTCGAGACCCCCTCGCCGGTCCCCCCGGTCCAGCCGACTCCGCCCACTCCGCTGGTCGACCTGGTCGAGACCTCCTCGCCCGTCCCGTCGGTCGAGCCCATTCCGCCGGTGAGGTACCCACCATGAGTGGCGCTGGTCGACACGGCGGCGACGTGAGTCCCCGGTGACCAGTTACTTCAGCTCCGGCACCCGAGCCGAAATCGTCCAGCCGGAGCCGTCCGGTCGGTCGGGTCGTGTAACGTCCGGCGGTCAGCGCGCGACTTCTCGGACCCCTCGGCGGTGGCTTGCCGACCACCCGGAATGGCTGGTTCTGACCATCTCGGCCGCCGCTTGGTGCTGGCTGTACGTGCTCCTCGCCGGCGGTGCGATGTCACACGGGCACCACGACGAGCATGCCGGCCACGTTCATCACCCGAGCTTCGACAGCGCCATGCTGATCTGGGTGGCAATGGTCATCGCGATGATGCTGCCGACCACGATTCCGCACGTGCGCTATGTGGGGTTCGGTACCCGGGCGACTCGAACCCAGCGTTCGATCCTGCTGTTCGCGCTCGGCTACCTGACGGTCTGGCTGGTGCCCGGCCTGGTGGTGGCGGCCATTCCCGGGCCGGCCTCGCCGATCGCGGTGGGCCTGGCCGCGCTGGGAGCCGGCGCCTGGGAACTGACCCCGATCAAGCGGCGCGCACTGCTGCGCTGCTGTCGTACCTGGCCGGTGCGCTACGCGGGAGCGGCGGCGGACGCGTCCGCCGTTGAGTACGGCGTGCGGCACGCGCTCGGCTGCCTGGTGATCTCGGGTCCGGCAATGATCGTGTTGATGCTGGCCGGTCACCCCTGGTGGGCGACGATCGCACTAGCCATGCTGATGACGGCTCAGAAGCTGCTGACCCGTCCCCAGCGCTGGAGCGTGTTGGTCGCCCTCGCTTGGGCGGCCATCGCCGTCGCCGTCGGCGTATCCGCTGCTGTGGGCTGACGGCACTCCTGCTTTGTGGCCGGCTCGGGCGAGCCCTC
>DAOSUG010000060.1:3319-8207 GCA_035378545.1 Micropruina sp.
GCGCACGCCGTCAGTCTTCCACTTGGCTGGTTGAGTCCCTGGTCCGTGGCCGGCTCGGGTGAGCCCTCGCGCACGCCGTCAGTCTTCCACTTGGCTGGTTGAGTCCCTGGTCCGTGGCCGGCTTGGGGGAACCCTCGCGCCCGGCCTCGGTCCTCCCGCCTGAAATCCCTGCACCAGTGACCGACCTCTCGCCTTGGCGCGCCGTGCGGCCTGCGATCAGTGCAGGGTTTTCAGGCGCAGCACGGATAAGGGCTCAGCCGCATGGGCTCGGGCGCTCGCACAGCAGCTTCATGGACACGGCCTAGGCTCGAGGCAACCAGTCGTCCGATTCGAGGAGCCTCGTGAGCATTCCCACCATCACCCTGAACGATCACCACACCATTCCGCAGTTCGGCCTCGGCGTCTTCTTGATGCCGCCTCCGCAGACCAAGCAGCACGTGCTGACCGCGCTCGAGCTGGGCTACCGCCACATCGACACCGCCGCCGTCTACGGCAATGAGACCGGCGTGGGCGAGGCGATCGCCGAAAGCGGGGTACCGCGCGATGAGCTGTTCATCACGACCAAACTCTGGAACGACCGGCAGACCGATGCACCGGCCGCTCTGCACGAATCCCTCGACAAGCTCGGCCTCGATCACGTGGATCTGTACCTGATTCACTGGCCGACGCCGAAGTACGACACCTACGTGCGCGCCTGGCTGTCGCTGGAGCAACTGCAGGCCGAAGGGCTCACCCGCTCGATCGGCGTCTCGAACTTTCACCAGGAGCACCTGGCCCGAGTGATCGCCGAGGGCTCCGTCGTGCCCGCCGTCAATCAGATCGAGGTGCACCCCACCCTGCCGCAGTTCGACCTCGTCCAGTTCAGCACCGATCTCGGCATCGCGGTCGAAGCCTGGTCACCGCTGGGACGCACCGCTGATCTGGACGCGCCCGCCGTGGTCCAGATCGCGAAGACCCTTGGACGCACCCCCGCCCAGGTCATCCTGCGCTGGCATGTGCAGCGCGGCCTGATCGTGTTTCCGAAGGCCTCTTCGCGCGAGCGGCTGGCCGAGAACATCGACATCTTCGACTTCGAGTTGGACGATGCCGCGATGCAGACCCTGAACGGCCTCGGCACCGACAACCGCGTGGGCCCCGACCCCGAGACGTTCAACCGGCACTGAGCGCCCCCCTCACCATCTCCCGCCTGCGAAGCTACGCGGGCGGGAGATAGTTGGCGGGGGTTCGGTGAGGACGCGCGCCACTCAGCCCTGGCCGAACCTGGCGCCGCTCACCCGCGCAACGCCTCGTCCACGCTCCGATCGCGAGGGCCGAGGGTGGGCTGGCGCTGGCTCAGCACGTCCCAGACCATCTTGAGGTTCGCACCCAGTTCGCGCATGGCGCCGTAGGCCCACAACTCGCTGTTGGTCTTGACCGTCTCGTCGCCTACCCCCCAGGCCTCGATGCCGATCGCCCGGCAGATCGCCAGCGCCCGCGGCAGGTGGAACGTCTGGCTGACCACGATGGCTTTCGAGACCCCGAAGATCTGCCGGGCCCGCACGCAGGAGTCGTAGGTGTCGTAGCCGTGATAATCACCCACGACCTTCTTTGCCGGAATACCGCGCTCGATAAGGTACTCGCGCATGCCGTCGGTCTCGTTGTAGTGCTCCGTACCGTCACCGGACACCAGAATCACCTTCACCTTGCCGGCGGTGAACAACTGGTAGGCCACGTCCAGCCGGGCGCGCAGGTAGCGGGAGGGTTGGCCGTCCGCATACACCTCGGCACCCAGCACCAGGGCGACCGGCTGGGCGGGCACGTCGTCGACGCTCAGCATGCGATCATCGCTGACGGCCTTGACGTACCAGGCGGGCCCCACCACGACCGCCGTGCCGAGCAGCGCGCCGACGACCGCGAGCCGGAGCAGGACCCGGCCCACCACCCATCCGCGTCGTCGCGCCATGCGCCGATGGTAAGCAGCATTCCCCAGTTTCGGACGAAGCCGCGCGGGGCCGGGCGATGATGGATCCATGACCGATGAAGCCGGCAAGGCGGCGCTGGCCGCGTCCTTCGACCGGGCCGCCGAGTTGTACGAGCGGGCCCGGCCGTCGTATCCGGCCGAAGCGATCGACTGGCTGCTGGAGTGCGGACCGCGCGAGGTGCTCGATCTGGGCGCCGGAACCGGCAAGCTGACCCGCGACCTCGTGTGCCGCGTGGACACCCTCTACGCCGTCGACCCCAGCCCGAACATGCTCGCTCAGCTCAACCTCGCGGTTCCCAAAGCCCGCACTTCAGTCGGTACCGCCGAGGCGATCCCGCTACCCGATGCGAGCGTGGATGCGGTGCTCGTGGCCCAGGCCTGGCACTGGGTCGATGCTGAGCGGGCGATCCCCGAGGTGCGGCGGGTGCTGCGTCCGGGCGGAACCCTCGGCCTGATCTGGAACGTGCGCGATGAGTCGGTGGGTTGGGTCGCCGAGCTCACCCGCATCATTCATGCCTCTGCGGCAGAGTCATTCGTCACCGACCGTGAGGCGATCGTCGCCGGGTTGGGGGGAGGCGTCGAGCGGCTGACGATCCCCTGGCAACGTCCGATGGACGAGCGTGCGTTGCTCGACCTGGTCGCGTCACGCAGCTATGTGATCAACGCCTCAACGATGCAGCGGGCGCAGATTCTGGCAGCCGTCGATGACCTGGTGCGCAACCACCCGGACCTCGGAATCGGCACCCGGTGGTCGCTCCCCTACCTCACCGAGGCTTACCGGGTCAGGCTGCCGTAGTGGTGCGCGCACGCCCGTAGACTGCTCTGGATGAGCACCCTCCCCGCACGAGTCGCCGTCGCCGGCATCCGCGATGAGCCGCTCGACCAGGCCGGCCTCGCCGCCATGGTCGACGACCACCGCGCCGGCGCAACGGTCACGTTCACCGGGGTCGTGCGCAATCACGATGCCGGACGGGCGGTCGAAGGCATCGAGTACGTCGGCCACCCCAGCGCCGGTTCGATCATCGCCGAGGTGGCGGATGAGTTCGTCACTCGGGACGGGGTGCATGCGATTGCCGTCGAGCACCGGGTCGGCATGCTGCGAGTGGGCGATCTGGCGCTGGTCGCCGCCGTGTCGGCCTCTCACCGAAGCCAGGCGTTCAGTACTTGCTCCGACCTGGTCGACCGGATCAAGCAGCGGCTGCCGATCTGGAAGCGTCAGCAGTTCGGCGATGGCACCGCCGAATGGTCGAACTGCCCGTAACGGCCGGTGGTCGCGCCCGCCGAGACCCCCGGACGGCAGGTGACTTCGACCAGTTCACAGCAGTTGCACACCCGCCGTCGCAGCCTCATGCGGGGTGTCGAGGTCGGCGGCCAGGCCGGGGGCTGGCACGTGATGCAGGGCCAGCGCGGACATCGTCGCCTTGACCGAGCGGTCTCGCGAGTCCTGCCCCCCCAACGCCCTGGTCAGGGCAGAGAGCCGGTAACGGGCCGCCAGGTACTGGGGTGTGCCATCCGCCTCGACCAGGCACACACCGTCCTCACCCAACGGAGCGGCGTCGAGCGTGGCCACCACCTCGGCGGGCGTGGCGAGGTCGCAGGCGAGCAGCAGCACCTCGTCGTCCGGCTCGGCGGGTGGCAGAGCTGCGAGACCGGCTGCGATGCCCGCCACGGGACCGCCGAAGGGTGGGTCCTCGCAGGTGCGGCGCACGCGTTCGTCGTGTAGATCGGCGGGTAGTTCGGGAGTGACTGCAACGATCACCGTACGTGCGCGGCAGGCGTCGACGGCGCGAGCGAACAACGAGCGCCCGTCCAGCACCAGGTCACGTTTGGGCCGACCCATCCGCGAGGATCGACCGCCACCAAGGATGATCGCGAAACGCTGCATCGGCTCAGCCTAAGCCCGGATCCACCGATGGGCCCCGTCGCGAGCGGAACCAGACGGGTCGCCCGGGAATACCGCGCGAAGGCATACCGGGCGTCTCGTGGGCGTGGCCGTCGCGAGCAGAACCAAACGACCGGCCTGGCAAGCCCGTCCGCGCGAAGGCATACCGGGCGTCTCGTGAGCGTTGCCGACGCAGCCAGGGTGCCCGGATGGGGCCGCGCAGTAGGCGCAGATAGGTGGATCCGGGCTGAGTCCGTTCGTCGATCCCGAACGGAGTTGGCTGCGGTATCGGACGTCGCCCGCGGTAACTGACGTTGCCCGCCTCCCAACGCGGGCAACGTCACCTTGGGCGGGCAACGTCGCGCTTGGTGCCCCTACGAACCTCGACCACAGGAATCCCGGTCAGGTGCCCGCCGGCCAGCCCCAGATACCGATGCACCCCTACGCAATTCTCCCCGTGGCTGTGAGGCTGCTGTGCGCACAGACTGGCAGGCGGTGCCGCACTCTCAAGGAGGTTCGAATGCCCGGACCGAACGATCCGCTACTCGGCCGCAAGGCCAAGAAACTGGACCCTCGCCTGCCCGTCGAGCACCTGCACCCCGAGCACGTCGAGCCCCTGCGCCCCGAGCGCGTCAACATCGAACCCGCACACCCTGAACCCGCACACCCTGAACCCGAGCGAACCGAGCATCTGAACGCCGAGCACCTTCGCCGCGCACCCGACCGCCATAAGCAGGTACAACTAGGCGGCCGAACGCCACTCAATCGGCCCATCGAGCCGCACCTGCAGCGCCCCGGTGCGATCGACTTGGGTCAACGCGCACGGGTCGAGATCGACCCTCGTATTCCGCCCGTCCTGCTGGACCCGCACATCGAGTGGCCGCATCGCGTCCCCCGACTGCCGGAGGGCCAATCCCAGGTGCCGCCCGCGCCCGAGGTCACCCCTGATCACTTCTTCGAAGTGATCAGGTCGGCGGATCTGGTCTCGCTGGTCGTCAGCTCGTCCGGTCTCGACCTGGCCGACGGAGTGCTGAAGGCTGTGGCGG
>DAOSUG010000061.1:0-8077 GCA_035378545.1 Micropruina sp.
TGCGTTGCGAAGCGCGTGGCGCACCACGACCACCCGCTCGCTCAGACCCTTGGCACGCGCGGTTCGGATGTAGTCCTGGCCGAGGACCTCCAGCATCGAACCACGCTGATAACGCGTGTACGAGGCGAATGAGATCAACACCAGGGCGATGGTGGGCAGCAGCAGGTGAGTGAAGCGATCCAGCTGTTGCAGCCAGAAATCACCTTGAAAACCAGGGGTTTCCGCACCGATGGTGGCGATCGGACGACCCTTGATGTCGGGGTTGTTGAAGTACTGCGGCCACCCCTGCATGACCCGGTCGACGAAGGTAAGGCCGGCCATCAGCGCCGCGGTGATGGCTGCGCCGCGCATCGACACCGCACGATCGGGGCCCCCAAAGAGCCAACCGATCAACAGGCCGATCGCGATGGCGACCAGCAACAGGCCGAACAGCCAGGCCCAGTTCACTGGGACGTAGTAGAAGAGCCACTGAATGCCGATGTAGGAGCCGATGCCCACCGCGGCGGTGGTGAGCGCCGAATAGAGGGCCAGCTTGTTGCTCATGCCCGCGAATACTGCGGTCACGGCGACGGCGATCGCGGCGCCGATCACACCCACCCCCACAACGCCGAGCGAAGGATGCATCAGCCATCCGGAGCCCAGGATGAACGCGCTCGTTGCGAACGTGACGGCAGTCGCAATACCGAAGATGACCAGACTGCGACGAAACTCGCCGCCGAGTGCGCCGGCCCAGAAGAGGCCGCCCACCACCGAGAAGACGCTGATCCAGAACCAGTTGACGGTGGGGTTGTTCAAGAAGTCGTTCACGCCGATAGCCAGAAACTGCTTGAGCAGCACGGCGACCCAAAAGACGGGCAGCGAGTAAAGCACGAACGAGACGAAGGTGATCGCGTAGTCGAACGTGGTGTATTGACGAAGCGCACTCACGATGCCGACCAAAACGCCCAGCGCGATGGCGATGAGGGTGGCGGCGAGGACCAGCTGCACAGTGGTGACGATCGCACCCCCGAGCAGACGGTTCACCGACTCCTGGGTGCGCCAGGCGGTGCCCAGATCACCGGTGACAAAATGCCGCAACCACAAGAGGTACCGCGAGAACCAGGGTTGATCCAGATGGAGTGCCTGAATGCGGCCCGCGATCGCCGCCTCCTTGTTGGGGGCCGTGCTGGTGCGCAAGTCATCCAGGGGATCCATCGCCAGGTCGAGCATCGCGTACATCAGGATCGACAGCACCGCCAGGATGCCGATGCCCAGACCCAGCCGACGGGCCAGGAATCTGACCATGCATCACCCCTTCTCTCGAGTACCACTGCGTATTCCCCGTTGTGGGGAGCCGGAGACACTCCGACTCCCCACAACGCCGAGGGTGACAGCCCGCTCGGCTCAGGTCAAGACCAGACGATCAGCTGATCTTCCACTCCCAGAAGTTCCAGAAGATCGTCGGGGTGATGGCGATCGGCTTGATGCCGGACAGCTTATTGCTGTACGACGTCATGCTCGGGAACTGGAAGATCGTGAGACCGAACGCGTTGTCGACCAGCAGTTTGTCGACCTGCTTGAGGATCTCGGTCTGCTTGGCCGGATCGGTCTCGACCTGCAACTGGTCGTACAGGTCGTCGACCTGCTTATTCGAGAAGCCGTAGGGGTTGTTGGACCCGCCGAGCTTCTTGGTCTTGTACTGCGGAATCACATCGGTCACGCCGGTGCCGTTCGAGATCCAGGCGAAGAACGCCACGTCGTACTTGTCGGGCGCCGTGAAGACGAGCGTCGACCAGTAATCGCTGGAGCTGTCGACGATCTTGAAACCGGCCTCTTCAGCCGTCTCCTTGATCAGTCGGAACTCGCCCTGGCGCCGAACGTTCTGCTTCGCGAACATGATGCGCACCGTCGGGCTGGTGACGCCGGCCTCGGACAGCAGCTGCTTGGCCTTGGCCACGTCGACGTCACCGTAGGTGGTGCCCATACCGTTGGCGCTCGAGACGGCCTCGTAATCGGGTGCACCGGGCACGGCGTTGAACGAGTTGCGCACCGCAGCATCGGGGTTGACCGGCTTCACCAGAGTGTCGACGATCTTCTGCCGGGGAACCACGTGCAGGAAGGCCTGCTTGACCTTGAGTGCCTTGGCGGCGTCACCACCGTACGTCTTCGGATCGAAGGCACCACCGGAGGCGACCGACAGGTCGATGTGCTCGTAGCTGCCTTCGATGCCGGTGATGGTCGTGGCGTTGGTCAAAGCCTTGGCGGCCTTGTAGGCGTCCTCGGTGACCTGCGGCGAAATCAGTTGCACTTCGCCGTTCTGCAGAGCCTGCACACCGGCCATCGGATCCTCGTTGAAGCGGATCGTGATGGTGTCGATCGATGGCTTGTGATCACCCTTGTAGTTGGGGTTCTTGGTCAGGGTGAGGTACTGGTCGGCCACTGCGTCCGAGATGACGTAGGGGCCGCAGGACACGAGCAGATTCGCGTCGGCAGGCTTGTTCTTGAAGTTCCAGTCCTTGTTCCAGACGTTCGAGATCTTCGACAACGTGGCGTTGTCCTTGTTCTGGAACGCTTTCACCACATCGTCAGCGGCCTTGGTCGCGTCGGTCTCGCCGAGCGCCCGGGTGCCCACGACGTGCGCCGGCAGTCCGGCCGTCATCAGGTTCTTCTCCCAGTCGGCGAACGGCTTGGAGTAGGTGTAGGTCACCGATTTGCCATTGTCACCGATGACCGGGAAGTCCTTGACGAGAGAGAAGGCGGGCACTCCGGTCTGGTCGAAGTAGACATCGCTGCCCTTGTTGGTCGAGGTCACCGCCCCCGTGTCCTGGTCCTTCTTGACCTCGTCATCGCTCAAGGTGTTGAACGCACCGCTGTAGGTGGCCCAGTACAGCACCAGGTCTGCGGCCGTGACGGGCACACCGTCCGACCAGGTGGCGGTATCGGCCAGGGTGACCTTGACCTTGAGCGGACTGTCACTGAGCTTCTCGTAGGTGCCGAAGCTCTTGTTGTTGACCAGGTTGAGACCTTCGCCGTAGTAGGTCATCGTGTCGGTGATCAGATAGCCGACGTTGGCGTTGACCAGGTTGTTGCCCGACGTCGAGTACTGGTTGACCGAGTAGAACGGCTGGTTCCACATCACGGAGACGTTCGACGCGGCCGGCGCCGTCGCTGTCGAGTTCGCGGCAGGCGGGGTGCAGGCCGAAAGCGCCAGGGCGGCGGCGATCAGGCCGGCAGCGCCGGCGAACCATTTCTTGGTGCCCAATGTTCCTCCAAGTCTAGGTCGGCGGGCGCACTCGGTCCTTGTGGGATGCCTGTTCGTACGCTCGTCCGATAGGTGAGCTTCGACCAAGCTAATCGCTGTTCGGCAGGGTCGCAATCTTGTGGGGCAAGGGTTGCCGGATCGTTACGGAAGAGCAACCAGCGCTGGCACCGGCGACCGGCGTCCGGCCGCAGACCCACATCGACATGGTGCTCGATGTGGTTCTGCGTTGCGTCAGCGGCGGTTGACCACCACGGTGCCCAACGCCAGGTCGTTGAGCGCCCGGCGTTCGGCGCCGATCACGATGGTGGGCAGCACGAGGCAGATCATCGCCTGTCGTGCAATGGCCCGCGCGATGCCGATCGGCTGCCCGTCGACGCGGGTCACGCCGATGCGGGCGATGATCTGGCCGAAGCTGCCGGCGGCCAGGCCGGTGAGCACCGACGACTGCACGAGGAACACGGCCAGGATCATCCAGCTGCGCCAGCCGGACTGGTTGAGCACCCCCGTGCCGAAGAAGATCACGGCCAACGCCATGGACGCGGCCCAGTCGATGATCAGCGCGGCCACCCGGGCGCGCCAACTGGCCAGCGAGCCCCGTCCGGTCTCGGGCAGGCCGAGGGTCTCGCCGGGGTACTGCTCGGCATCGGACGCGGCGGAGGCACTCATCGTCCATACCCTACTGGCGCGGCCCGGCGGCACGTTCAGCCGCGGGGCGGGCCGCCGGCTCATCACCCGCGGGGCTTGCCGGTGGCTTCACCCGCGGGGGCGTGCCGCCGGGAACGGTCCTGCCCGGGCCCGCGACCCCGATTGAGGCTCGGACGTGGCTCGGGTGCGTAACACCGCTGAAACATTGATGGAACCCTCCGGAAACTCGGCCTCCCTAGGGTGAACGCGTTCTACTCCACTTACCCACTCGGAGGAAAGATGTTCCAAAGCGCTGACGATCTGTTGGCCTATGTGAAGGACGAGGGCGTCGAGACGATCGACATTCGCTTCTGCGACCTGCCCGGCGTCATGCAGCACTTCACCGTTCCGGCCGGCTCGTTCGGCCCCGAGGTGTTCGAGGACGGGCTGGCGTTCGACGGCTCGTCCATTCGTGGCTTCCAGAAGATCCACGAGTCGGACATGGCCCTGCTGCCCGACCCGACGAGCGCGTTCATCGACCCGTTCCGCCGCTCCAAGACCCTGGCGCTGAGCTTCTTCGTGCACGATCCGCTGACCAAGGAGCCCTACAGCCGCGACCCGCGCAACATCGCGCGCAAGGCCGAGGCGCACCTGCAGTCGACCGGCATCGGCGACACCGCGTTCTTCGCGCCCGAGGCCGAGTTCTACATCTTCGACTCGGTGCGCTTCGAGACCAAGCAGAACGCCGGCTACTACTACATCGACTCCGAGGCCGGCGCCTGGAACAGCGGCGCCGAATCCGACAGCGACGGCCGCGCCAACCGTGGTTACAAGGTCAAGTACAAGGGCGGCTACTTCCCGGTCGCACCGGTCGACCACTTCACCGACCTGCGCGACGACATGGTGCGCAACCTGGAGGCGTCCGGCCTGATCGTCGAACGCGCCCACCACGAGGTCGGCACCGCGGGCCAGGCCGAGATCAACTACCGCTTCAACACCATGCTGGCCGCGGCCGATGAGGTGATGAAGTTCAAGTACATCATTCGCAACACCGCATGGGCCGCCGGCAAGACCGTCACCTTCATGCCGAAGCCGATCTTCGGCGACAACGGCTCGGGCATGCACGTGCACCAGTCGCTGTGGTCGAACGGCAACCCGCTGTTCTACGACGAGAACGGCTACGGCCAGCTCTCGGACATGGCGCGCCACTACATCGGCGGCCTGCTGCATCACGCGCCGTCGCTGCTCGCCTTCACGAACCCGACGGTGAACAGCTATCACCGCCTGGTGCCCGGCTTCGAGGCCCCGACCAACCTGGTGTACTCGGCCCGTAACCGCTCGGCCTGTATTCGCATCCCGCTCACCGGGTCGAACCCCAAGGCCAAGCGCATCGAGTTCCGGTGCCCCGACCCGTCGTCCAACCCGTACCTGGCGTTCGCCGCGTGCCTGCTGGCCGGCCTGGACGGCATTCAGAACAAGATCGAGCCGCTGCCCCCGGTCGACAAGGACCTCTACGAGCTGCCCCCCGAGGAGCACGCCAAGGTTCCCACCGTTCCGCCGTCCCTGGAGGGCGTGCTCGACAAGCTCGAGGCCGACCACGACTACCTGCTCGCAGGCGACGTGTTCACCCCCGACCTGATCGACACCTGGATCGACATGAAGCGCGCCGACATCACCGCGATCCGGCAGCGTCCGCACCCGCACGAGTTCGAGATGTACTACGACCTCTGACAACTAGCGTTGTCAGTGGTCCATGACACTCGCCGGCTCCGCCGGACACCCGTGTACTACGACCTCTGACAACTAGCGCCTAGCAAACTGGCCTCTGAGCTGCGGAAACGCAGATCAGGGGCCAGTCTGTTGTGCCTTGCACGAAGTGCAGCGTGGCCTGCACGCATCCGATCAGGCCACGGTGACCGCACTGGTCCCGAGCTGAGCCTGGGCCGTGCGGGCGTGCCCCCTTTGCCCTTGAACACGAGCTTCGCCAGGGCCTCGGGGTTCTCTGCCGAGTAAGCGTCGGCGTCATCCGGATTCATCGAGCACGATCGCCCACGCGGCGCGGGGGTGGACGGCGCTGCCATGATCGACGCCATGACCCATCCGCGACGCTACGAACCGGACGATGAGTACCTGGCCCGGCTGCGCACGATCTGCCTGGCCCTACCCGAGGCGGCCGAGAAGGATGCGCACGGTCATCCGTCGTTCTACACCAGGAAGATCTTCGCCATCTTCGGCGGCGTGGTGAAGGGCGCCCACTACGACGACCGTTGGTCGCAGTCGGTGCTCGTGCTGCCCGACCTGCTCACGTTCGAAGCGACCCGCGACGACGACCGGTTCTTTGTGCCGGCCTACTACGGTCCGTACGGCTGGATCGGGCTCAACTTTCGCGCCGCCGCGGTGGACTGGGCCGAGGTCGCCGACCTGGTCGAGCAGTCGTACCGACGCACGGCACCCGTCCGGCTGGTCAAGCAACTGCCGTGAGCTCACCGCTGGAGTGGCAGACAGATCTCGCGGACGTCACGGTGCCCGACTGGGTGCACACCCTGGCGCGCGGGCAGTCCGTCGAGCCGGTCTGGCGCAACGAGGACGGCGGGCTGACCTATCGGATCGGTGCGGGTCGTGAGTACGTGAAGGCGCAGCGGCCCGGCCCGGATTGGCACCCCGAGGCCGAGGTGGCCCGGCTGGCCTGGGTGGTGCAGTTCGTTGCTGCGCCCCGGTTGCTCGACTCGGGACGGCACGGCGACCTGCACTGGCTGCACACCGCCGGCCTGCCCGGACGCTCTGCGGTGGATCGTCCGTGGCGGGATCGTCCAGCCGATGTGGTGCCGCAACTGGGGCGCGCGCTACGCCGGTTTCATGACACGGTGCCGCTGGACGGCTGCCCGTTCAGCTGGTCCGTCGAGCATCGGGTCGCCCACTTCAGCTTGGACCCCCGTTTTGTGGGTGCGGCTCCCCCGCTCGATCCGGTGGTGTGTCACGGCGACGCCTGCAACCCCAACTTTCTGCTCGCCGACGACGGCAGCTTCAGCGCGTATGTCGATCTGGGCGGGCTGGGCGTCGCCGATCGCTGGGCCGACCTGGCCCCGGCCCTGCAGAGCCTCGGCTGGAACTATGGCCCCGGCTGGCCGCCCACGTTTCTCGCCGCCTACGGCATCGAGCCGGATCCGATCAAGCAGCGGTTCTACACCGCCCTGTGGGACGGGGTAGGTGTCCGCCTGGACCGCCGCTGACGGGCGACTTGCCGGCGGTCCGCAAAGACGATGTGAGTGTGGGCCTTGTACTCAAGGCCCAGACTCACACCATCATTTTGGGGCCGCTCAGACGCGGCGATTCAGCTGCTCAGCCGCACCAGGTTGCCCCACGGGTCGTCCAGTTCGACCAGTGCGCCGGTGTCGCGCACCTGATGACCCAACGCTCGCAGCCGGGCCGCGGCTTGGGCGACGTCGCCGTCCGTGGGCAGAGTGATGTCGACCCGGCCGAGCCCCAGGGCGGGGGCGCGAAGCCCCACGCCTGCGCTGTTCCAGGTGTTCATCGCCATGTGATGGTGGTAGCCGCCGGCCGCCACGAACACCGCCCCGTGCCACTGTGCGGTCAGCTCGAACCCGAGCTGGTCGACGTAGAAGCGCTTGGCCAACTCGGCATCGCCGACCTTCAGGTGCACATGGCCAACGGTGCCCGCCAGCCCGTCCAGCGCACCACGCCGATCGGGCTCGGTCGCCAGGTGGTTGCGGGCATCATCGCTGAGATGGCTGCCGATGAACTCGTTGGGGTCGAGGTACAGCGCGTCCATGGTCACCCGGCCGTCACGCCACGTCCATTCGCTGCGGGGACGATCCCAGTACAGCTCGATGCCGTTGCCCTCGGGATCGTCGAGGTAGAAGGCCTTGCTGACCAGGTGATCGGCGGATCCGGTGTAGAGCTGCGGGGTGCGCGCAGCGACGGATGCCAGGGTCGCGGCCAGCGACCCCTCGTCCGGGTGCAGGATCGCTGTGTGGAACAGCCCCGCACTACGGCGTTCACTTTTGGGCAGATCCGGACGGTGCCGCAGCGTCACCAGCGTCTGCCCGCCGCGGCCCAGCTCGACCACCGGCCCGTCCTCGCTCAGCACGTCCAACAGCAGCACGTCGCGGTAGAACGCCGTCTGCCCGGCCAGGTCGCCGACGTCGAGGCTGACCCGTCCCATCCGGGTGGTGCTCGGCAACAGTTCAGTCA
>DAOSUG010000062.1:0-7910 GCA_035378545.1 Micropruina sp.
TCACCGGCCTGCAGTCCCGCCTTGGCGGCGGGCCCGTCCGCGGTCACCTCGCCGAGCGGGACGCCCTGCGACGTGGTGTCGGTCGAGCTGTCGTCCGACTGCAGCTTGATGCCCAGGAACGCATCGGACGCCTTCCCGGTGCTGATCAGCTCGTTGCCGATCCGCACGGCGACGTCGGCGGGGATCGCGAAGCCCAGCCCGATGCTGCCCGACTGTTCCGACGAGGAGCCGCTCGACAGGGTCGCGCCCGAGGCGTTGATGCCGATCACCTGGCCGTTGAGGTTGACCAGCGGTCCGCCGGAGTTGCCGGGATTGATCGCGGCGTCGGTCTGCACGGCCTGATAGACCGCGTTGCCGGTGGTGCCCGAACGAACGGGACGGGCGGTGGCCGAGACGATGCCGCTGGTGACCGTCTCGCTCAACCCCAGCGGGGCGCCGACGGCGACCACGGACTGGCCGACCACCACCGAGTCGGACGTGGCGAACGTGGCCGGCTTGAGCAGGTCGGACTTGACGCCAGTCACCTTGATCACGGCCAGGTCGTTGTTGGCCGAGGTGCCGACGACGGTGGCGGGGGCGGTCGTGCCGTCCTCGAACGTGACGGTGATGCTGCTGGCGGCGCTGCCGCTGCGCGACATGCCCTCGGTGCCTTCGGACTCGCTGACCACGTGGTCGTTGGTCAGAATGTGGCCCTCGGTGTCGAGCACCACACCACTGCCGATGTCGCCGCTCTGGCCTGATCGTACGGTGATGGTCACCACCGACGGCGAGATCTTCTCGGCCGCCGCGGTGATGCTGCCGTCCAGCGTGGTCGGCTGCGCGACCGGAACCGAGCTGATCGACGGCGCGGCGGTGGTGCCGTACTGGGAGCCGATGAAGGCGTAGCCGCCGACTCCGGCGCCGGCGCCGACCAGGGCCGCGATCGCGGTGGAGGCGACGAACATGACCGCCCGGGAACGCCGTCGCGGCTGGACGGCGGTGGCGACGTTGCCCGCCGGCGCATACGCCGGGGCGGCGTGCCCAACGGGCGGCGGGTACTGGCCGAAGGAGCCGCCGAGCGCGTGGCCGGCCAATGGCTGGGTATCAGCGGGCTGCGGCTGCGTGGGTGAGGGCTGCGTGGCGAACGGTTGCGTGGGCTGCTGCTGCGTGGGTGAGGGCTGCGTGGCGAACGGTTGCGTGGGCTGCTGCGTGGGCGCGCGCCACGTCCAGTCGTCCGGTCCCTGCGGAGTTCTCTGAGGTGTGTTGTCCGAGCTGGTCATGCTTCGAGCGTGCATGGCGATCCTGTGTGAATGCTGTGCGGTCCCCATGGCCTTTGTATGCACGTCAGGAGGCCTGCGCGGGCGACGTGGTCGTTGACCATGACGATGGCGCGATCGCCCTGCGCCGACCCGCGTCCGACACCCCATGACCCGAACGCGCGAACCGAGGCCGGCAGTAGGCTGGCCAAAGTGACCGACCCCGACCGCAACGAGCCGCCGCCCCGGCCCGTCAACCGGTTGGCCGCCAACATGTCGTCCCTTGCCGAGGACGCCTGGAACCGGCTCGATTTTCGTCGGCGGCTGCTGCTCACCGGGCTGGGGCTACGACAAGGCGTCCGGCGCATGCGCGGCTCGTTGGTGCCGGTGCTCACGGCCAGCGCGGCGGCCTGCATCGCCTACCTGATCGCGCACAATCTGCTCGGCCATCCCACTCCGTTCTTCGCTCCGGTGGCGGCCTGGATCTGCCTTGGCTTCACCTACAACCGGGTGCCGCGCAAGGTGCTCGAGATCGGCGCCGGCGCCACCATCGGGGTCGCGATCGGCGAGGTGATTCTGCTGAGTCTTGGCGCCGGGGCCTGGCAGGTGGCGGTCGGTCTGCTGGTGGCGGGCCTGACCGCCCGCTTGCTCGACCGGGGTGACCTGTTCACCATTCAAAGCGGTGTGAACAGCATGGTGGTGATCGGCATGGGCACGCTCGGCAGCCAGATGACCGGCGCCGGACCGTCCAGGCTGATCGACGCGTTCGTGGGTGCCGCGGTGGCCCTGGTGCTGGCGATCCTGCTGCCGGGGGACGTGCTGTACCGGCCGCGGCGGTACGTGAGCAACATGCTCGCCGAGTTCGGTACCGCGTTGAGCATGATGGGCGACGGACTGAGCAGTGGCAACCGCGAGTTGTTGCGGGACGCCCACGCCCAGTTGAGCGGGGTGGAAGGCGTGTTGAGCGACGCCGAAACCGTGTGGAAATCGTCGGCGCAGATCGTGGCGCTCAACCCCACGATGCGCCGGCATCGTCCGCAGATCGACGAGCTGGGCCGCCAGCTCGAGCTCAGCACCCGCGCGCTGCACACCGCCGAGACACTGCTGCGGCAGAGCCGGGGCGTGGTGGCCGAGAGCGGTCCGATGCCCGCGGTCGGCACTTTGATGCACGATTCGGCGGCCACCCTGCACGCACTGTCGAGCGCCGTGCGGCAGTGGTACAACCCGTCGCAGGCGCGCACCAAGGCCAAGGACCTGGCTGCCGACTGCGCCCCCGAGGTCGCACATCCGGCCGACTGGCGGCACACCGCGTTGCTGTCGATCATGCGCTCGATGGCGATCGACCTGCTGCAGTTGACCGGACTGTCGCGCGATCAGGCCCGGTACTACCTGCCCGGCACCGGCACCGAACCGACCGGGGACGATTCGCGCGTCGCCGGCGACGAGGCGTCCGGGGTGTGGGGCTCGGACGAACTGACCGCGCCCCTCACCTAGACGCACCTAGACGTGGCGGGGCTGCTCAACCGATGGTGCGCCGCACGGCTGCGGTGAGCCACTCCCGGTAGCGGGTCTCGGTCCAGCCGGTCTGGTCGACCAGTTGTTGATAGCCCTCGGGCGACATCAGGAACGACAACTCGGCGGCCGCCAGCTCGGCGTCGACGTCCGGGCGGACGAGGCCGCGAGCGTCGAGTTCGTCGACCAGCAGCCGATAGTCGCGCCGACGGCTCGCCAGGAGGCGTTGCAGCGCTTGGTCGACCAACCGATCGGACAGGGACGCCGCGACGAGTTGCGTCCACAGGCGCCGGCTGCGAGCGTTCGCCGAGGCGATCACATCGATCACTGCGTTCAGCACGGTCGACTCGCGCGCATCCAGCAGGCCGGCCGCCGCCGGACTGTCCGCCAGCGAGTCGGCTCCCTCCTGCAACGCGAACACCGTTTCGAACGAGCGGATCAGCAACTCCGCCTTGGACCCGGCCGCCTTGACCGTCTCGGTGGACACGCCGGCACTGCGGGCGATGGCGGCCATCGTGGTCGCCTGGTAGCCGCTCGTGCCGAACTCGTGCGCGGCCGCCTGCATGATGCGCTCGCGAGTGCGCTGGGCCTGCTCGGCGCGCAGCTCGGAGTGATAACTGCGCGAGAACGTCTGCTCGGACATATTGAGTTTCCTCACAGGGTAGTCAATACTTTCTTGTGCAACCCAACACTACTGGAGGAACCCATGAGTTCGTATGTCATCTGCTGCACTCCCGCGCACGGCCACGTGATGCCGTTGCTGACCATCGCCCGGCACCTGGTCGAGGGCGGCCATCGGGTGCGGTTCATCACCG
Source organism: Micropruina sp. (assembly GCA_035378545.1). GTDB lineage: Bacteria > Actinomycetota > Actinomycetes > Propionibacteriales > Propionibacteriaceae > Micropruina. Next base: position 3,563 of record DAOSUG010000062.1, read on the forward strand.
GCGGGCGCTACCGCGACCGGGTGCAGGACTGCGGCGTGACCCACGTCGCCCTGCCCGCGGACGCCGACGTCGACCTCGACCGTGCGGGTGACATTCCTGAGCGCCGGGGGTTGAAGGGCCCCGAGGCGATCCGGTTCGACCTGCGGCACCTGTTTCTGGGCCCGGCCCGTGGCCAGTACGCGACCGTCCGGGCAGCGCTTGCCGCGGAGCCGGCGGATGCCGTGTTGACCGAGCCGTTGTTTCTGGGATCGGCGCTGCTCGACCTGTTGCCACGCGCGGAGCGTCCGCCGGTGGTGGCCTTGGGAATCTTCCCGCTCGGCGCGGCGAGCCGCGACACGGCACCCTTCGGACTCGGCATCGTGCCGATGCCCGGCGCGATCGGCCGACTCCGCAACCGGCTGCTGCAGGCGTTCAGCGACCGCATGGTCTTCGGGGCCGTGCAGCAGGAGGCGGACGACATCGCCCGGCAGGTGATCGGGCGGCCCTTCCGTACCGGCATGTTCAACTGGACCTCGGCGGCGGACGCACTGGTGCAGTTCACTGTGCCCAGCTTCGAGTACCCCCGCTCGGACCTGCCCGCAAGCGTCCACTTCGCCGGACCGTTGCCACTGCAGCCGGCCACCATGGAGCCTCCGCGTTGGTGGGCCGAACTGGACGAGGGCCGCCCGGTGGTGCACGTCACCCAGGGCACGGTCGCGAACGCCGACTTCGGCCAGCTGGCGCGCCCCGCCATCGAGGGCCTGGCCAACGACGACGTGCTGGTGGTGGTGTCGACGGGGGGTCGTCCGGTAGAGGATCTCGGGCCGCTGCCGGGCAACGTCCGAGCCGCGGGTTACCTGCCCTATGCCGACCTGTTCGACAAGGTCGACGTTCTGGTCACCAACGGTGGGTACGGGACAGTTCAGTTCGCGCTCACCCACGGCGTGCCGGTGGTGGCGGCGGGTCAGACCGAGGACAAGATCGAGGTGACCGCCCGGGTGGGCTGGTCGGGCGCCGGGATCAACCTGCGCACCAACGCCGCAGCGCCGGGGCAGGTGGCCGGCGCCGTCCGTCGGGTGCTCCACGAGCCCGGGTATCGAGCGGCCGCGCAACGAATCGGGCAGGAACTGCGCGCGGCAGACGCGCTCGGCACCCTGGATCGGGTACTGAGTTCGGTGCAGCCGGCGCCTCTCGGCAGCGGCATACCCGTGCTGAGCCTCGACGTGTAGCGCGGTTCGCCCTGCCGACCCACCGCCCCCCTGACTATCACCAGCCCGCGAAGCTTCGCGGGCTGGTGATAGTCAGGCGGGCGGTGGCAACCACCCTCGCGCGGTCCGGGGACGCCGCTCGTCCCATTCCGGCGTGGACGGCGTGACGGATCGCGATGTTTGTGGGTATGGTGACGCACATGGCATTGGTCAGCCTCATCCTTGGCTGCCGCAGCGAGGCCTCGAACTAGCTCTCAGGCTTCCTCGTTGCGGAGTGTTTGCACGCGCCTGAATCTCCAGCCCTGCAACAGAGGATCCGATGACCATCACCGTCAACCAGTTCGGTACGCGCGTGCAGCCCACCCCGGTGCAGCAGCCGTCGCCCATGCCCTTCGACCGGTACACACCCTTCGTGCCCGTCGACCTGCCCGACCGCACCTGGCCCAGCAAGAAGATCACCCACGCTCCGCGCTGGCTCAGCACCGACCTGCGCGACGGCAACCAGGCGCTGATCGACCCGATGACGCCCAGCCGCAAGAAGAAGATGTTCGACCTTCTGGTGAAGATGGGTTACAAAGAGATCGAGGTGGGTTTCCCCTCGGCCTCGCAGACCGATTTCGACTTCGTCCGCAACCTGATCGTGGGCGGCCACATACCCGACGACGTCACCATCAGCGTCCTCACCCAAGCCCGTGAGGACCTGATCGAACGCACCGCCCAGTCCCTGATCGGGGCGCAGCGGGCGACCATCCACCTGTACAACGCGACCGCGGAACTGTTCAGGCGAGTGGTGTTCGGCATCGACGAGGCGCAGTGCATCGCACTGGCCACCCGCGGTACCGAGTTGGTGATGAAGTACGCCGAGCAGAACCTGCGCGACGTCGAGTTCGGGTACCAGTACTCACCGGAGATCTTCACCCAGACTCCGACCGATTATGCGGTGGAGGTGTGCAATGCGGTCATGGACGTCTGGCAACCGTCCGAGGGCCGCGAAATTATCCTGAACCTGCCCGCCACCGTCGAGCGCTCCACGCCCAACACCTATGCCGACCAGATCGAGTACTTCGGCCGGCACGTCCGCAACCGCGACCATGTCGCCATCTCGCTGCACCCGCACAACGACCGCGGCACCGCGGTGGCGGCCACCGAGTTGGCGGTGATGGCCGGTGCCGACCGGGTCGAGGGGTGCCTGTTCGGACACGGCGAGCGCACCGGCAACGTCTGCCTGGTCACCCTTGGCATGAACCTGTTCAGCCAGGGCATCGACCCGAAGATCGATTTCAGCGACATCGACGAGGTTCGCCGCACTGTCGAGTACTGCACCAACATGGCCGTCCACCCGCGCCACCCGTACGCGGGGGATCTGGTCTACACCGCCTTCTCGGGCTCCCACCAGGACGCCATCAAGAAGGGCCTCGACGCACTGGCCAACCAGGCCTCCGCTGAGGGCAAGGGCATTCACGAGATCCCTTGGGAAGCGCCGTACCTGCCGATCGATCCCCACGACGTCGGACGCACCTACGAGGCCGTGATCCGGGTGAACAGCCAGTCCGGCAAGGGTGGCATGGCGTACATCATGAAGTCCGAGCACCACCTGGAGCTGCCCCGGCGGCTGCAGATGGAGTTCAGCCGGGTCGTCCAGCGGCACACCGACACCGAAGGTGGCGAGGTCACCCCGGCCGAGCTGTGGCGCATCTTCGAGGCCGAATACCTCAGCGACACCGAGCCGCTGGAGCTGCTCAGCGTTCCCGACATCAGCAACGGCGGCCGCTACACGGTCACCGCCAACGTGCGGGTGAAGGGCGTGGAGAAGACCCTGGTCGGCGAGGGCAACGGTGCACTGGACGCGTTCGCCGACGCGGTGAGCATTCTGGGCTACGAGGTGCGGGTGCTCGACTACACCTCGCACGCGCTAAGTTCGGGCACGGACGCGATCGCGGTGGCCTATGTCGAAACAGAGATCGGTCAGGGTGACGACACCCGGGTGATCTGGGGCGTCGGTACCCACGAGTCGATCGCAACCGCGGCGCAGAAGGCTGTGATCGGGGCCATCAACCGCGCCGCTCGCACCACCGACTGAGCAACACGGCACCACCGACTGAGCAACCTCGCACCATCGACTGAGCAACACCGAAGCACGCGACCCCGGCGTCCCGTCCACCCTTCACGGTGGCGGGACGTCGGCGCGGCCGACCCAACCTCCCTCGATCGGCACAGGGGCCGAAAACCTCCTGGCACTGCTAGGTTTCGGTTGGGTACACGTGGTGGTCGGCTCGGCCCGGCCGCAACCGAAGGGGACGAAGTGGCGCGCCGTCCACGCGGACAACTGAGACAGGACATTCTGAACACCGTCATCGACCTGCTGGTCCAGGCCGGCGATGTCGCTGCGGTATCCATCGACGCGGTCGTCGACCGGGTCGGCTGCACGCCCCCCGCGCTCTATTACTACTTTCCGACCAAGAACGACCTGCTGTGGCAGGCGTGCGAGGCCGAGTTCGCCAAGCTGGCCGAGCACATCGAAGGCCAGGTCGCCGACGTCGATGCCGACAGCACCCTCGCCGCACTGATCACCCGCGGCCAGAGCGTGCTGCACTGGGCCGCCGAGCACCCGGCGCTGTACCGGATTCTCTTCATGGGCACCGGTCGCGACGGCGTGATCCGTGGCCAGACCTGGGACGACCCGTCGTTGCAGGCCATCGTGCGCAACCTGGACAGCGCGAAGTCCGAGGGGCTGGTACGCCCCGAACTCGATTCCCAACTGGTCACCCTGACCCTGTGGGGAACCGTGCACGGGTTCGCCTCGCTCACCGTCTCGTTCCCGGCGATTCCGGTGGACGTGGTGGGCGCGAGCATGAACGCCGCCTGCGCACCGATCCTTCGATCGATGTTGACGCCGGTGGGTCTACAGTCGCTCGACGCGTTGCTGGTGCGGTACCCCGGGGTGTGAGATCGGCCGGAAACCGGTAGCCGTGGGCCCTTAGGATCGGTCCCATGCCCAAGGTTCTGACGAAACTTCCGATCGGCGAGCGGGTCGGTCTCGCGTTCTCCGGTGGCCTGGACACCTCCGTCGCCGTCGCCTGGATGCGCGAAAAGGGGTCCGTGCCCTGCACCTACACCGCGAACCTGGGCCAGTACGACGAGCCCGACATCGACTCGGTGCC
>DAOSUG010000063.1:0-7893 GCA_035378545.1 Micropruina sp.
CACCTCGCCGCTGTGCCCCACCCAGCCGTTGCCGCAGCCGAAGCCGAGTCCGTACCCGGTCGCACCCGGCACCGAGCGCAGCCGCTCGGCCTGCGACCCGGCGCTCAGAATCCCCTGCCCGGTGCCGATGCCGTGTGCGCCGCGCAGCAGGTCGTCCGCGGTCGAGATGAGTTCGCCGGCCGTCCATTGCCAGGACGGGTTCCAGTGCGTCGAGTTCACCGGCTTTTCGGCGCTCGCCTCCGGGCTCTGCAGGGTGAAGCCCTGCGGGTAAGGCTTGGGAATCGCGGGTGAACTGCCCGGCCAGGTGGTGTGAGTCATACCGAGCGGCTTCAGCACCGTCTCGGTGATCGCGGCGGCCGCGGTCTGGCCGGTCACCTTCTCGATCACCTTGCCGAGCAGAAGTGTGTTGGTGTTGGAATAGTCGAACTTCTCCCCCGGATCGAACAGCGGTGACAGCTTCAGCCCGATCTCGATCAACTCGTCGTGGGTGAAGACCGTCGCCGGGGCGCTGGTCATCGTCGTCACCCACGCTTCGCTCTGGCTGTAGCTGGCCACGCCGGAGGTCATGTTGGCCAGCAGCCGCAGGGTGATCCGGTCGCCGTTGGGCACCCCGTCCACGAACGTGGCGATCGGATCGTCCAGCGACACCCTGCCCTGCTCGGCCAGCTGCAGAATCTTCGTCACCGTGAACGGCTTGGTCAGCGACCCGATCCGCGTGTGCATGCCGACGCTCATCGGTGCCTTCGTGGCCGGGTCCGCAACGCCGTAGGCCTTGATCCAGGTGCCGGACGGGGTCTGTACCCCGGCGATCGCGCCCGGAGTCGCAGCCTGCCGGTAGGCGGACGCGGCGGCGGCGTCCAGCTTCGCCACCAGGTCGGACGGCAGCGTGCCGGTGCCCGGGTCCGCCGCGGACGAGACCCGGGCAGGGTTGGGCACGCAAGCCGGCCCGGCCGCGTCGGTGGAAGGGCTCGCCGCCGCACTGTTTGCCGCAGGGGCGCTCGGCGCTGCCGCCGGAGCGCATGCGGTGGTGGTCGCCAGGGCAGCGACGCAGAGCCCGAGGCCGAGCCGTCCAGGCAGTCGCAGCCGCATCGTGCGGACACCCCTGCCGACACCTCGAATCACCCAGAGCACGGGGTCGGAAATCCGGTGAACGAATGGAAGTCGTCGGGGCATGTCGTCCTCGTCTCGGTTGCCTGCGCGGGCGGTAAGGGATCGAACAACCACCCTGACCCACACCCCCGCCGGCGGCCAAGAGACCTGCATCGGCCCCCGCACAGGACTCAGGTCCCCTATCGACTCGCGAGGTGGCCCCAGTGCCTCCACCCATTGTCAAAGGCAGAATCGAGACACCCGAGAGAGGCCGATAACCATGAGCACCATCGCACGCACCTGCCCGATGGGGACCATCCTGATCACTGCCGCCGCACTGAGCCTGACGGCCTGCAGCGTGCCCACCCCAGCCACATCCGGCGCCCCGGCACAGCCGGAGGGCAGCCCGTCCGCCACCAGCACAGCGACCACCGGTGGCCTCGGCGCCGCCCCCGCCGGCAACCTGGGCGGCGCCGCCGATCCGCACCCGTTCCCGGGCCAGGTCGACATCGGCCCGGCGCAGCCGCGGGCCGACTCCGACCGCAACATCTACGCCGTCTACGACATCCGCGACGGCCTCACCCTGCGCGACGGCTGGTTCGCCGCCACCGGCAAATGGAGCCTCAGTGGCGGCGGCAAGGGCGACGACCGGGCCGGCAACGGCGGCGTCCCCAACGTGATCGACAAGCGCTACGGCTGGGTGTCGGTGTGGGGCTGGAGCCCCGGGTTCGTCTATTCCCACCAGATCTACCAGGGCGGCAAGCCCACCGGCTACTGGATGGGCTCCAAGTACGCCAGCCCAGAGACCGGCTCGAACAGCGGCAGCTGCGACATCTACTTGGGCGATCCGCGGCAGAAGGGTAAGTGGGCGCCACTGAGCCCCTACTCATGCAACTGGACCAACATTCGCGGCTGGAACCCGACGCCCACCGTGGTGCTGCGCTCGGCCACCCAGGTGACCGACCCGGACGAGGCCGCCGACATTCTCACCGACAACTGCAACGGCTCCGACAACGCCGATCGCTGCACCTACGTCGGCATCACCAGCACCACCGCGCTGGGCAAGCTGCAGCCACGTGGCTCCGAGGTGATCAACAACGGCGAGACGACCGCGAAGAAGAAGATCTCGTGGGAGGACGAGGTCGGCAGCGAAACGTCCATCGGCGTCGAGGTGACCAACTCGTTCAAGCTCGGCGAGTTGTGGAAACTCGAGGTCAAGGCCAGCGTCGAACACAAGTGGGAATACAGCCACACCTTCGGCGAAGACATCGAGCAGGAGGTGGACGGACGCACCGTGGCCTGGGCCGAGTTCGCCCCCAACTACGTGGCCTTCCTCGGCTCGTGGGTGGTCGACGCCAAGGACGGCAAGCGATACCTGCTGCCCGACGTGTCGCTGAAGTCGCCCTTGCTGGACGGCGGTCAGGTGCAGGTCTTCACCTGCCCGCTCAAGGATTACCTCGGACGCTACAAGTGCAACGTGGTGCCGGCCCGCGTGATCGTGAAGCCCTGACCGTGCTGAGTGCGCGGCCTGGTGGGGCGCGGCCTGGTGGGTTTCGGCGGGCATGGGGCAGACTCCGTGCCATGCAGCCACTCCCCCGGTCGCGCGGGTCCCGTCCGCTCGATCTGGCGCTGTGGCAGCTCGCCTGCGCGATGGCCGTTCTGGTCGTGATCGAGTGCGTGCTGCTGGCCGACAACACCTCGGTGCCCTACGCGTACCTACTGGGCTTTCCGCTGATCGGCGTGGTGTACCTGAGCGCGGGACTGGTGGCGTGGCGGCGGCGTCCGGGCAATCGGATGGGCGCGCTGATGGTCTGGGGCGGCCTGGTGTACCTGCTGGTCGGCCTGGCCAACGTGCAGGTGCCGGGGCTGATCGCGCTGGGCCAGCTGGTGGCCTCCGTTCCGCTGGCGCTGATCGTGCACCTGCTGCTGGCCTTTCCGTCCGGACGGCTGCGCAGCCGCACCGCCAGGCTCGTGGTGATCATCGGATACCTGATCTGCACGGTGCTGCAGCTGCCGGGGGAGATGTTCACCGCGCAGGATCCGCCCTTCGACGTGTGGTTCGTGGCGGATCGTCCCGAACTGGCGATGCTGGCCAGCCGCGTCCAGTTGATCATCGGTGTCGTGGTGATGGTGGCCACCGCGGCGATCCTGGTGCGTCGGTTGCGGGTCGCCACCGGGCCGCAGCGCCGGGTGCTGATTCCGCTGGCGGTGTACGGCATCGTGGCGGTGCTGATGCTGCCGGTCGGCGGTTCGCTGCTGCGCTCCCTGGGCGTCGCGGTGCTGACCACCGTGCTGATCCAGATGGCGATCCTGGCCGGGGTGCCGATCGCGTTCGCGCTGAGCGTGCTGCGGGGCGGCTTCGCCCGAACCGGAGAGCTGGACGACCTCGCGGCCTGGCTGAGCAGTGGCGCGCCGGATCGTCCGCGATTGGCCGGGGCGGTCGGGCAGGCGCTGGGCGACCCTACGGTGACCGTCGGCTACCCGGTCGACGGTGTGGTGGTGGACGCCGGCGGACGTCCGGTCGTGCCGCAGCCGGGCGATCGCGGCCAGGTCGACATCGACCTGGAGGGGCGCCGGATCGCCACCATCTTCTACGACGCCGAGCTGATCACCGACGCCGAGCACGTCGCCCAGGCCGGCCGGCTGATCGCCCTGCAGCTCGACCGTGAGCGGCTCACCGCCGAACTGCTGGCCGGACGCGAGGAACTGCACCGCTCCCGGCTGCGGGTCGTGGAGGAGGCCGACCGTGAGCGGCGCCGGATCGCCCAGGACCTGCACGACGGCATTCAGGCCCAACTGGTGGTGCTGGCCTTGGTGGCCGGGCGGCTGGCCGCCGACGAGGGCAGCGATGCGTCCGCACTACGCGAGCATGCCGGCGACCTGCGCCGCGAACTCGACCGGACGGCCGCCGACCTGCGCCGGCTGGTGCACGGGCTGATGCCGGCGATCCTGCTCGAGCGGGGGCTCTACGCCGCCGCCCGCGGATTCGTGGACGCCCTGCCGGTGCCGACCGAGCTGAGCCTGACCGGTTCGGACGACGGCCTTCCCGACGTGGTCGAAACGACCGCCTATTTCGTGCTGGCCGAGGCCTTGACCAACGCCGTCAAGTACGCGCGGGCCAGCACACTGAGCGTTGCACTCGAGCGAACCACCGACCGATTGCGCATTGTCGTGAGCGACGACGGCGTCGGCGGCGCCACCGCCGAGCGCGGCGGGCTGCGTGGACTGGACGACCGCGTCCGGGTGCTGGGTGGCAGGCTGGTGGTCGACAGCCCGCCGGGTGCGGGCACCCGAGTCTGGGCGGAGATCTCATGCGCGCCGTGATCGCCGAGGACCACGCCCTGATCCGCGAGGGCCTGATCCGCATTCTGGAATCCGAGCGGCTGAGCATCGTGGGGGTGGCCGGCACGCCGCAGGCGCTGCTCGACCTGGTGGCGCTGGAAACGCCCGACCTGGTCATCACCGACATCCGGATGCCGCCGACGTTCAACGATGAGGGACTGGTGGCGGCGCTGCAGATCCGCCGCACGCGTCCGTCCACCGCGGTGCTGGTGTTGTCACAGTTCGTTCACCAGCAGTACGCCCTGGAGTTGCTCGAGAACGATCCCGCCGGCGTCGGCTACCTGCTCAAGCAGCGGGTCGGCGACCTGGCCACGTTCCGGGCCGACGTGGAGCGGATCTGCGCCGGCGGCACGGTGATCGACCCCGAGGTGGTCTCGGCCATGCTGGCCCGCGCGGAGCGTGGCAAGGGGTTGGGCCGGCTGACGCCTCGGCAGCGCGAGGTGCTCGAACACATGGCCGCCGGACGCAGCAACGGATCCATCGCGCAGCAATTGTTCATCACCGAGAAGGCGGTGGTGCAGCACGTGTCCGGCATCTACGACACCCTGGGCCTGCCGGTCAGTCCCGATGATCACCGCCGGGTGCTGGCGGTGCTGCGCTACCTGCAGGGCTGATCGTCGAAGCGCCCATGCGCGTGGCGGCGAACCCTGTTCGGCCGGCGGCGGAGGCCCCGGATCGCGGCTGCCGAGGTAGGGTGCACGCCATGCCGCCACCCCGCTTCCGCGTCGCCATCGTGGGCGCCGGGCCGTCCGGGCTGTTCGCGGCGCAGTTCCTGACCGCGCGCGACGACGTGGCAGTCGACATCTTCGACCGGCTGCCCACGCCGTACGGACTGCTGCGCTATGGAGTGGCGCCAGATCATGCCTCGATCAAGTCGGTGGCGACCGCGCTGGCGCGGGTGTTCGAGGCGCCCGCCGTCCGGTTTCTGGGGATGGTGACGTTCGGACGTGACGTGACCCGCGACGAGTTGCTGGCCGGTTACGACGCGGTGATCTATGCCGTGGGCGCCAGCGAGGACCTGCGCATGGGGGTGCCCGGCGAGGACGCTGCGGGCAGCCGCTCGGCCCGGGCGTTCGTGGCCTGGTACTCCGGGCATCCGGACGCCGAACCGCAGTCCCTGGCCGGGGTGCGCCGAGCCGCGGCGGTCGGGGTGGGCAACGTGGCGGTGGACGTCGCCCGCATGCTGGTCAAGGAACCCTTGGCGTTGGACGCCACCGACATGCCCGCCGACGTGCTGGCCGAGTTCCGCCGGGCGGCGTTGACCGACGTCTGGGTGATCGGACGCCGTGGGCCGCAGCACGCCAGCTTCACCACGCCTGAGCTGCGTGAGTTGTGCAGCACCCCCGGGGTGCGGGTGAGCGTGCAGCCCGAATCGTTCGACTGGATCGAGGACGACCTGCTGGACCGGCGCACCCGCACCAACCTGACGGTGCTGCGCGAGGCGTCCGAACGGGAGGTGCCCGACCCGCGGGTGCGGCTGCACTTTCTGTTCTGGCGCCGACCGATCGAACTACAGGGCGATCCGGTGTCGGGCATGGTGCTGGAACGCACCGTGGTCGGCCCGGACGGACGGGTGGCCGGCACCGGCGAAACCGAGCGACTGCCGGTGCAGCTGGTGCTGCGCGCGATCGGCTACCGGGCGGTGGAGTTGCCGGGGGTGCCGTTCGACCACGAGTCGGGCGTGATCCCGTCCGCGCAGGGACGGGTGCTGCGTGACGGCCTGGTGGCGCCCCGCGAGTACGTGGTGGGTTGGATCAAACGCGGCCCGGTCGGTGTGATCGGCACGAACAAGTCCGACGCCAAGGAGACCGTGCAGGCCGTGATGGCGGATCTGGCCGAGCTGGGGCCAGTGCCTGAGCGATGGGACGTCGTTGGCGCCCTGGCGGCGCGGGGACGGGCGCCGTCCACCTTCGAGGACTGGCGCCGTATCGAGCTGGCGGAGGCGAACCGGGGCGCATCGCACGAGCGGGAGCGGATGAAGATCGAGGCGTGGCACGAGCTACTCGATCTGGTGCAGCGGGAGCGTCCGGGCGGGCCGATACCGACCTGAGTTATCCACAAATTCTCTGCGATCGGCCCTCAGCGGGCGTTCTGGTCGGAACCGCGGGCTAGCTTGCTGACCTATGAAGAGCCACCCCCGGGTCCTGACCGTTCTCGTCACCGTGGCACTCTTGCTCGCCGGGTGCACCGGCGAGCCGTCGCCGTCCCCCCGTCCCAGCGATCCGGTGAATGCGCCCGCATTGCCGGCGACGGCCTTTCCTCCCCTGCCTGGTCGCGGTAGCGGCGTCGAGACCTCGATCGACGCCATGGTGAGCGACGGCGACACCCTGCTGATGGTCGCGACCGTCACCGGCCGCGCAGACCTGCCGGTGCTGCGCTCATCGACCGATGCCGGCGCCACCTGGACCGACGGACGGCTCACCGACGAGGCGGCCGCGGCCAGCCAGGTGCACGAGCGTCCGGTCGGGGTCGCTGCGGTGGCCCGCCTCGGTAGTGAGCGGCGGTGGTTGGCCCTGGGCGAGACCGATGACCAAACGTTCGCCTGGACCAGTTCGGACGCACAGATCTGGGCTCGCACGCCGGTGGTCGGTATCGACCCCGACAACGACCATGTCGAAGGCGTCGCCGGATTCTCGGGCGGCGGATTCGTCGCGGTCGGCTACCACTGGACGGCGGCCCGCAGCACGCCGCGCATCTGGCGCTCGCCCGACGGCATTACCTGGACCCCGTCGAAACCCCCCGGCGGCGAAGGGTCGCTGCACGAGGTGGCCACCAGCGGCGACCAGGTGGTGGCGGTGGGTTCGCGTGATCTGACCCCCATGGTGAAGGGCCGCTCGGGCGAGTCGTTGCTGTTCACCTCGGATGATCGCGGCGTCACCTGGGCGTCGGTGAAGGTGCCGGAACCGTCCGACTCCAGCAACTTTTCCAGCAGCCTTGATGAAGTGACCGACACCGATTCCGGCTTTGTGGTGGGCGGTTCGTACCACGACCACGACGAGGGCACCTATCGCCCGCTGTTGCTGGGCAACTCGGATCTGGCCCACTGGCGGCAGTTGCGCCCGCTGCCGGAGTACGACGAGTCGTCCGGGGTCGACGAGTTGCTGTCCATCGGCTCGACCATCGTGGTGGCGCAGGGCAGCACCACCACCGACTCGCGTAGCAAGCTTTCGGTGCACTACCTGAGTCCGGGCACCGAAGGATGGCAATCGGCGAGCAACGGCGTTTCGAGCGAGTCGGTCACTGGGGTCGCCGCGGCGACGGTGGCCGATGGCATGGTGATCGGGGTGCAGGTCGATACCAGGCCGCACACATCCGTGCTGTGGCGCTACGACACCCTGTGGCACAGGTCTGAGGTACCGGTCACCACGCTCGACACCGCACCGGTGATCCGTCCAGGCGGGTTGTTGCTCGTCGACGGTGCACTCGCCGCCTACGGCAGCGCCCAGGGAGCGGAGGTCTGGT
>DAOSUG010000064.1:0-2866 GCA_035378545.1 Micropruina sp.
CAGTTCCTTGACCCGGCAGGCGAAAGGGGCGACCAGAACGGTCTCCATCTTCATCGACTCCAGCACCAGCACCGGGGCGCCCGCGGCGACCTGGTCGCCGACCGCCGCCGGCGTGGCGACGACCAGGGCGGGGGCCGGCGAGCGCAGCACGCCGCCCTCGTCGCGGCTGACCCGGTGGGTGACGCCGTTGACCTCGATCAGGTGGACGGGGCCGTGCGTCGCCGACACCAGCCGGAACCGCTCGCAACCCACCTCGAGCCGGCTGTGAAAGGCATCCAGGCGCTGGACGGACGCCTCGACCTCGCTGGACTCGTCGCCCTGCGCGACCCGGACCCGGTAGCGCTGCGGGCCGATGCGGAACGCGGTGACCTGATAGGTGGCGCCGCGCAGTTTCAGGTCGACGGCCCGTCCAACCGAATGCTGCACCTGCGGACGTCCACCGTAGGAGGTGTCGAGCAGCCGGGCGATCTCGACGGCCTCGGCGTCGTCGTAGGCCTGGATCGCGGCCGCCACCAGCGCGACGCCCGAATGCCGGTCGCTGACCAACCTGCCCTCTGCGCGCACCCGGTCGATCCAGCCCGTGTCGGCCCACTCGACGCCTTCGGCGCCGACCACCTCGGGCTGGTCGAGCAGGTCGAGCACGAAGCTCTTGTTGGTGGCGCCGCCCTCGATCACCACCGTGGTCTCGCCCATGGCGCGCCGCAGCCGGCCCAGGGCTTCGGTGCGGTCACGGCCGTAGGCGATGATCTTGGCGATCATCGAGTCGAAGTCCGCAGGAATCGAATCGCCCTCGGCCACGCCGGTGTCGACCCGGATCCCGGGCCCGGCGGGCAGGTCGAGCCGGCTGATCCGTCCGGGGGCCGGAGCGAAGTCGCGGTCGGGATCCTCAGCGTTGAGCCTGGCCTCGACGGCGTGGCCGAACTCGGTCGGACGCTCGGTGAGCCGCTGCCCGTCCGCCACCCGGATCTGGGCCTTGACCAGGTCGAAATCGTTGGTCACCTCGGTGATCGGATGCTCGACCTGCAGCCGGGTGTTCACCTCGAGAAAGGCGAAGGCGCGGCTCTGCGGGTGGTAGAGGAACTCGACGGTGCCTGCGCCGCGGTAGTCGACGGCCAGGGCCAGCCGCTCGGCGGCCGCCTTGAGTTCGTCGGTCTGGGCCCGGTCGAGCAGGGGGGAGGCCGACTCTTCGATCACCTTCTGGTTGCGGCGTTGCACCGAGCAGTCGCGGACGCCGAGTGCCCAGGCCGTGCCCTGGCCGTCCGCGATCACCTGCACCTCGACGTGCCGGGCGCCGGTGACCAGCTTCTCGAGAAAGACCACGCCCGAGCCGAAGGCGCGTTCGGCCTCGTCGCGGGTGCGCTGATAGGCCTCGGTGAGTTCGTCCGGGCCCTCGACCTTGCGGATGCCCCGGCCGCCGCCGCCGGCGGTGGCCTTGAGCATCAGCGGGTAGCCGACCTGTTCGGCGGCGGCGAGGGCGCTGTCGAGGTCGTCCAAGCCTCCGCGGGACCAGGGTGCAACCGGCACCCCCACCTCTTCGGCGATCAGCTTGCTGCCGATCTTGTCACCCAGCTTGCGCATGGCCTCGCCCGAGGGGCCGATGAAGGTGATGCCGAGGCTCTCGACCAGGTCGGCGAAACCGGCGTCCTCGGCCACGAAGCCCCAACCCACCCAGACCGCGTCGGCCCGGGCCTTTGTGAGCACGCGGGCCAGCAGGTCGTGGTTGAGGTAGGGACGATCCGCGGCCGGCCCGATCGGGTACGCCTCGTCTGCCTCACGGGCGAACATGGCGGTGCGCTCGGCGTCGGTGTAGAGCGCGATCACCGTGATCGGGTCGGCCTCGGGGTGCTCGGCGTTGAGGTCGCGGACGGCGTGGATCAGCCGCATGGCCGCCTCGCCGCGATTGACGATCGCGATGCGCTTGAACACCCGGGTGCCTCCTCACGTGTGCAGCGCTCGCCCGGCGGAGGGTGCCCGGCGTCGGTCGGCAGCACTGCCTACGAAATCTTCCACGTCTGCTGGGCTATGGCGAGACGACCCGAGCGGCAAGCGCCAGATTGGACGGACTGACGCGGTGGGGCTGTCCGGAAGCGCCAAGTGGGCCTGGACAGGTTTGGCCGGTTCTCACAACGGCTGCGGCAGCACCGAGCAGCCAACCTGCCCATGCCCGTCCAGGGTTGCGAACCAGCGCAATCGCATCCGGTCGAGCGCCTCCTGGTGGTGTGTCAGAGTCCGTGCTGCTTGCGCAGTGCCTTCGCCTCCTTGGACGGGGTGCGCGACCCCCACCAGTCGCCCGCCTGCCAGCGCGCGGTGGCGAGCTGATCGAGAGCCTCCAGGTAGTCCCGCAGGTAGGCGTCGGGATCGGCCTCGTAACGGCCCCTGAGTTCGTCTACCAGCGCCTCGGTGGCGTCACGCACCTCACGACGTCCGGACGCCTGTTCGACACTATCTCGGGCCTGCTCGAGTGCGTCCGATTCCTCGCTTGGGACGGCATGCGGCTCCTCGGCGGCCGCGGGCTCCGCACTCGCGTCCACCCGCTCCGCCTCGGCCCGCTCGTCCGCCAAGCGCTGCACCTCGGCACGCTCGGCGGCCTCACCCTCCAGGCGTTCGGCCTCAGCGCGCTCCTGTTCGGCACGCTCAGTCGCCACCCGCTCCGCCTCCTGGACCGCGGCCTGTTCCGCCACCAACCGTTGCGCTTCGGCACGTTCCGCTTCGTCGGCCTCAGCACGCAGGCGCTCGGCTTCCTCCGCCTCCTGACGCTGCCGCTCCGCCTCTGCGGCGGCAGCCTGCTCCGCGGCCACACGTTCCCGCTCACGTCGCTCGCCCTCGTACCACTCAGCCTCGGCACGCTGACGCTCGGCCTCCTCAG
>DAOSUG010000064.1:2966-7875 GCA_035378545.1 Micropruina sp.
CCTCCGCACGCAGACGCTCCGCCTCCTCAGCCTCCGCACGCAGACGCTCCGCCTCCTCAGCCTCCGCACGCAGACGCTCCGCCTCTTCAGCCTCCGCACGCTGACGCTCCGCCTCGTCGACGGCAGCCTGCTCGGCGGCCAACCGCTCCCGCTCACGACGCTCGCCCTCGTACCACTCCGCCTCGGCACGCTGACGCTCGGCGGCCACGCGCTCCGCCTCCCTGCGCTGAGCCTCCAGCGCTCGTTCCGCTTCGGCCCGTTCGGCCGCCAGCCGCTCGTCCTCGCGTTGTGCGGCGGCGACGCGCTCCGCCTCCAGTCGTTCCGCCTCGAGCCGTTCCCGCTCCGCCTGGGCGGCAGCCAGTTCGGCGGCGGCACGCTCGGCGGCCAGCCGTTCCGCTTCGGCGCGCTCCGCCTCGAGCCGCTCGCGTTCGGCCTGCTCGGCGGCCCGTCGCTGGGCTTCCAGCTCCGCCGCCAGCCGCTCAGCCTCGACCCGCTCGCGCTCTGCCGCCGCTTCGGCGTCGCGGATCGCAGCCTCACGCTCGGCCGCGATCCGGTCCAACTCGGCCTGCTCGACCGCAGCACGTTCGAGTTCTGCCTCCTCGGCCAACAGGCGCTGCCGCTCTTCCTGCTGCCGTGCCGCCTCGGACTCAGCGTCCTCAACGAACAGACCCGCCTCATCGGCGACCTGCTCAGCCTCCGCGACCGCCTCATCCGCAGCGATGCGCTCAGCCGCATCCGCCTCGTCCGCACGCTGCTCGGCCTCGACCACCGCCTCGTCCACCGCGACCTCGTCGGCCCGCTTGGCCACCGCGGCGATCTCCTCGGCCTCCTCCACCGCCTCGTCCTCGGCCGCCTCGATCCGGCCCTCCGCTTCGGCCGCTGCGTGGCCGACCACCCGCTCGGCGTCGTCCACGGCCTCGGCCTCGGCGAGCTCGCGCTCGATCGCGGCCAACTCGGCAGCCTCGGCAGCCTCCAAGACGGCCAGTTCGGCGGCGAGCCGTTCGAGTTCCTCGCGCTCAGCCCGCTCCTGGTCGGTCTCGTCGTTCACCCTCGCCCGCAGCTCCGCCTCGGCCTGGGCGGCCTCGATGGCCGCCAGCCGCTCGTGCTCGGCGATCCGCTCAGCCCGGCGTCGCCGGGTCTCCTCACGCTCGGCCGCGGCGACCGCGCGGGCCTCGGCCTCGGCCAGTCTCGCCGCCTCGGCCTCGGCGGCTGCCCGACGCTGCTCCTGCGCCAACCGCTGCGCCGCCTGCTCGGCGGATCGACGCTCCTCGATCGCCGCCTGCTCGGCCCGGCGGGCGAGTTCTGCGTCCACCTCGACCCTAAGCCGCTGCTCCTCGGCATCAGCCGGGCCGCGCTGAGCCGCCAGCCGTTCGGACGCCTCGCCGTTCGCGCCGGTCTGCACGCCGAAAGCCTCCCCGGGGGGCAGGGGCGTCCATGACACCGGTGCGCCGAGCGGAGTGCGTTGCCGCGGCGCCGGACGTTCCTGGTCGCCCTCCCCCGCAATGGACGCGGCCAACTCGGCCACGTCGCCGGCCTCGGCCGAGCGGCCGACGGAGCGCAGATCGTCCGCCAGGTCGGCCAGCGCGGTGACCAGCAGGGGCTGCGCCTCGTCGGTGCGCACCGCCAAGCCGCCGAGCAGGTCGACCAACCGCCGGCGCAGGGTGAGCGCGAGACCTGGAGCGCCGATCAGCAACACCCGGTCGGCGGCATCGCTGTAGACGCCGAACAACGGCTCGCTCAGGCGTTGCAGCATCGCCGCCGGCACGCTCGCCGGCTGCTGCAGCAGCTCACGCGCCTGCGTGTCGTAGCGCTCCACCGCGCGCAGTTCGTACTCGACGGACGGCTGCGGCCGGCCCGCCGCCCAGCGAGCGTCCGCGACCATCCGATCGATGTCGACCGGAAGCCAACCCTCGAGGTCGGCGGCCACGGACGCCGCCGCATCCGCGCGGGCATTGGCCGTCGCCGGCTCCCCTTGAGCCAGGGCGACGCGGGCCCAGGTGAGCAGCGCCCAGCCGATGGCGGCGGGCGGCAGGTCGGCGTCCAGTTCCAGTCGGCTCAACTGGCCGCGCAGGCCAAGGGCTGCCGCCAGCGTCTGCCCGGCACCCTCGGTCAATCCTGCCGCCGACTGGATCACGGCCAGGTGCACCAGCGCCGTGATCGAGCGGACGGCGTCCGCCCGTGGCGTATAGGGGCCGACGGGCCCGTGCGTGGCGAGCACCTTGGCGCTGAGGACCACGGCCTCCTGCGCGGACGGCGCCGCCTCGCCCCACTCGTGCCCGGCGAGCCGGTGCGCGGTGAGTTCGACCAGCGCGTCCGCCACCGCTCCGAGCCGCGTCGGGTCGCCGCCTGCCCAGTCGCGCAGCCGCTGCACCTCCGAGGTCAGTCGGCGGGTGCGTTGGGCAAAGGTGTCTGCGGGCTGGTTCATGAGCTCCTCGGGTCGCTGGCCGCGATGATGTTGCTGGGCATCGCAATTGCACCATGCCCGATCAACCGCCACGCCGGTACCACCCCTGGCGGACGATCGCGGACGCGAGCCGCACCGATCGAAGACGCTGCCGAGCGCCACTGCACAGTACTTCCCGGGTCGCACCGCGTCCGGTCGGCAGACCCCGGGTCGCACCGCGTCCGCTCAGCAGGCCCGGCGCCGAGCCCGGGGCGGAGGCCTCCTCCGCGGCACCGGCCTCGCCTTCACTATGATCATGCTTCGCCGCACCCACCCGCTGCACCAGGAGCGTCGCCACATGCTGAGCCAGTTCGGTCCGAGCACCTGGGCCGCGTTGCTGTTCGGCGGTGTCCTGGCGGTGCTCGCCTTCGTTCCGGTGGCCGCCTACCGCTACCGGCGAGCCGGACGGCTGCGCGCGCTCGACATCGTGGTGCTGCTGATCGTCGCCGTCTACGCCGTCGCCCTGTGGAGCTACACGCTGGTGCCGGTGCCCGAGAATGACTCCTTTCGCTGCGTCGGTCACAACCTGCGGCCCTTCGCCTTCGTGGACGACGTGCTGGCCGGACCCCGCTCGCTGTTGGCCAACCGGGCCTTTCTGCAGGCCGCGTTCAACGTCGTGCTCTTCGCCCCGTTCGGCTTCTTTCTGCGCGTACTGCGGCGGCGCGGATTCGTGGTGGCCACGCTGGCCGGGTTCGGCACGTCCCTGGCCATCGAACTCACCCAGCTGACCGGGGTGTGGGGCATCTATCACTGCGCCTACCGGGTCTTCGACGTCGACGACCTGCTGCTCAACACCACCGGGGCACTGCTGGGCTCGCTGGCGGGCCTGCCGGTGCGGCGGTTGTTGAGCCGGCGGCGTCCGTTGCCCGCGGTGACCACGGTGACGATCGGACGTCGGTTGACCGGCATGGCGATCGACGTGCTGGTTTGTGGACTGGTGGGCTTCACCGTCACGGTCGGGTGGCGTGCGATCGGGCTGTACGTGCTCGGCATTCCCTTCGACCAGCTGCCCGGATGGATCGATCAGACGCTGCTGAGCGGCGTCCCGGCGGTCCTGGAGTGCTACTGGGTCCTGATGCGGGGACGCACCATCGGCGAGGACGTGGTGCAACTCGAACCCGTCGTGCGGCGCAGCAGCCCGGCGTTGGCCAGAGCCGTCAAGTACGTGACCGGGGTGGGCGGCTACCTGCTGTTGAACAGCGTCCTGGTGCCGTGGCCGTTCGCGGTGCCGCTGTTCGCCCTGGTCACGATCGGGTGGGCGCTCAGGTCGCGGCAGCACCGGGGTATGAGCCACACCCTCGCAGGCATGGAACTGCGGATCGAGCAGGCGGCCGACCCCGTCGGCACGAAGGGCACCGGCTGATCAGCGGTCCTCCGGGCGATGCCCAGATAACGGTTGGGTCACGATTCAACGCCCGGCAACGGTCCCCACGGCTCAGAGCGGTCGGTCGACACAAAGTCGAAGCTGAGATTCGTTGACTCGTTCCTCAGCGGCTCCGTAGCCTCACCCCGAGGGCGTCACCTCTGCGCCCCAGATCCTTTGTCCAGAAAGGTTGGGCGCATCTTGCTACGCCGCAAACTCCTGATCGTCGCGGGCGCACTCGCCCTGACGACACCAACCCTGGCCTACGCCGACACCGGCGTGGACAGGTTCGACGAGGCCCCATCCAAGGCCAAGCTCGACACCACGTTCGTGCCCGCTTCGCTCAACCGTGACGCCAAGGTCACCGTCATGGTCGAGATGACCGGTGATCCGGTCGCCGTCGTCGAGGCCAATACGGACGGGCAGTTGTCCGACGCCCGCGCGGGCGAGATCAGGTCCGGGCTCAAAAAGTCCCAGGACCGGGTCAAGTCCGAAATTCAGGATCGTGGTGGCAAGGTCCTTTCGCAGATGCAATCCGCCTTCAACGGCATGCGGGTGACCCTGCCCCGCAAGCAGGTCGCTGCCGTGTCGCAACTGGACGGCGTCAAGTCCGTCATGGCGGCCCCGGTGCACACCATCGACAACACGGTCAGCGTGCCGTTCCTCGGCGTGCCGGGCGTCTGGCAGCACACCGGCTACCTCGGCCAGGGCGTCAAGGTGGCGATCATCGACACCGGCATCGACTACACCCACGCCGACTTCGGCGGCGCGGGCACCGAGGCGGCGTTCAAGGCGGCCAAGGCCAGCACCACCTTCACCCCGACCGTGCGGGTCAAGGGCGGCTGGGACTTCGTCGGCGACGACTACAACGCCGATCCGAGCGCCGACGACTACCAGCCGGTGCCGCATCCCGACGCCAACCCGCTCGACTGCCAGGGCCACGGCAGCCACGTCGCGGGCACCACCGGCGGCAGCGGCGTCAACGAGGACGGCACCACCTACGCCGGCCCGTACGACACCAACACCAAGAACAAGAAGTTCAAGGTCGGCCCCGGCGTCGCGCCCAAGGTGGACCTGTACGCGCTCAAGGTCTTCGGCTGCAC
>DAOSUG010000065.1:0-7836 GCA_035378545.1 Micropruina sp.
CTCGGCGACCTGGTTGAACACTTTGCGGTCCTCGCCCATCAGGTGGCGGATCTTCTTGTTGGCGTGCATCACCGTGGTGTGGTCGCGGCCGCCGAAGGACTGGCCGATCTTGGGCAGCGACAAGTCGGTGAGCTCACGACACAGGTACATGGCCATCTGCCGGGCCATCACGACGCTCTGCACGCGGCTGGTGCCGCACAGATCGTCGGTGGTGATCGAGAAGTACGCCGCGGTCTCGCTCTGGATCAGGGTCGCGGTGATCGGGGTGTCGTCGCCGTGCGGAATCAGGTCGCGCAACACCACCTCGGCAAGCGGCAGGTCGACCTCCTGCCGGTTCAGGCTGGCGAACGCGGTGACCCGGATCAGGGCCCCTTCGAGCTCACGGATGTTGGCCTGAATCTTGCTGGCGATGAACTCGAGCACGTCGGGGCCGGCGGTCAGCCGCTCGGCCGCCGCCTTCTTGCGCAGGATCGCGATGCGGGTCTCGAGGTCGGGCGGTTGAATATCTGTCATCAGACCCCACTCGAATCGGCTGCGCAGTCTCGGCTCGAGGGCCTCCAACGACTTGGGCGGACGATCCGAGGTGATGACGATCTGCTTCTGCGCGGTGTGCAGGGTGTTGAACGTGTGAAAGAACTCTTCCTGGGTCTGGATCTTGCTCTCCAGGAACTGGATGTCGTCGATCAGCAGCACGTCCACGTCGCGGTAGGTGCGCCGGAAGTCGGCGGTGCGGTTGTCGCTGATCGCGTTGATGAAGTCGTTGGTCAGCTCTTCGGTCGATACGTACTTGACCCGGCGGTTGGCGTGATAGTTGCGCACATAGTGGCCGAGCGCGTGCAGCAGGTGGGTCTTACCGAGGCCCGATTCGCCGTAGATCATCAGCGGGTTGTACGCCTTGCCCGGCGCTTCGGCCACGGCCACCGCGGCGGCGTGCGCGAACCGGTTCGAGCTGCCGATCACGAACGATTCGAACGTGTATTTCGGGTTGAGCCGGCCGCCCGATCGCTCGTCCGGCTCGGTGACCGAACTCAACGCCGGCGCGGGGTGGGTGCTGGACGGCGACAACTCGAAATCGTCGTCGTCCGCTTCTTCGTCAGTCGTGGCGATCACCAGCGCAATGCCGACCGGACGTCCGAAGTAGCTTGTCAGCTGCCCCTCGACCCACCCGCGCAGCCGCGATTCGACCCGGGTGCGGGTGAATTCGTTGGGCACGCTGATGATCACGGTGCTGTCGTGCATGGTCTCGGCGTGGGTGTTCTTCAGCCAGGCCCTGGACGGGGCGTCGGCCTCGGACCAGACGAAGCGCCAGGCGTCGTCCAGGTCGGCGACGGGAATGCTCGGAGGAGTCGCCGGTTGCTCGGGCACCTGCGCTCCCTTCCTGCGTACTCAACGGGTCGATCGAATCGTCCACACAAGTTTTCCACAGGGTGTGAACAAGGGATAATGGTCCGAGGCTGGACAGCCCAAGGTCAACGGAGCGAAACGCTAGCCCCCCGGACGCGCACTCCGCAAACGTTCGCTGAGAAAAGTTGGACGTGCTCGGCGTGTCGGCTCGACGCAGCACGAATGGGCACTGGTTTGCCCCGGGTCGGGGTGGCCGCGTAACCTTGGCAGGTCGCCGCCAGCGATTCACCTGCGTGCGTCCGGAGTGGGCGCATCGGTTCCAGCTAGATCTTGAAACCAGGAGCACTTCCGTGAGCAAGCGCACTTTCCAGCCGAGCAACCGGCGTCGCAGCCGCACCCATGGCTTTCGCCTGCGCATGCGCACCCGCGCCGGCCGCGCCATCATTTCGGCTCGCCGTAGCCGGGGCCGCGCCCGTCTCGCCGGCTGATCAGCACCTGACGAGTCGTCAGGTGCTGGCTCAGGCCGAGCGGCTGCGAACCGCAGACGAGTTCCGCACCACTGTGCGTCGGGGCGCCCGTAGCGCGCGCCCCACTCTGGTGCTGCACATGCTGCGCACCGACACCCCGCCGTCCCGGGCGGGTTTTGTGGTATCCAAGGCGGTGGGCAACGCGGTGCGCCGCAACCGCGTCAAGCGGCAGTTGCGCCATCTCGTCGCTGCCCGCCTGCACGAGACGCCGTTCTCTTGCGATGTGGTGGTGCGGGCCCTGCCGCGGCCAGGAGCCCTGTCGGACGATCTGGCGCGCGCCTGGTCGTCCAGCGTCACACGTCTGGCGCGCCCATGAAGACAGTGCTGATCGGCCTACTGAAGGCCTACCGGGCGCTGATCAGCCCGCTGTACGGGCCGGTCTGCAAGTACTACCCGAGCTGTTCGGCCTACGCGCTGGAGGCGGTCCAGGTGCATGGCGCCCGGCGCGGCGCGGGCCTGGCGCTGCGCCGACTCGGGCACTGTCACCCGTGGTCGCTCGGTGGGTATGACCCGGTACCGGGCACCCCGGCAGCGGCGCAGTGGGCGGCCGAGCAACGCCTCACACTCAACGAAATCCGAGGAGCAATCTGATGCCACCGATTCCACAGCTTGTCCCGCTGGACCTGTGGTCCGACTTCCTCGGTGCGCTCAACACCATGATGCAGCCGCTCTACTGGGCGGTCTCGTGGATCATGAGCAGCTTCCACTCCCTCTACGCGTCGTTCCTGGGCGCCGACAACGGCTGGTCGTGGGCGCTGGCGATCATCTCGCTGACCGTGGTCATCCGCACCGCGCTGATTCCGCTGTTCGTGCGGCAGATCCGCAGTTCGCGCAACATGCAGATCCTGCAGCCCCAACTGAAGGCGCTGCAGGAGAAGTACGGCCACGATCGCGAGCGCCTCGGTCAAGAGACCATGAAGCTGTACAAGGACGAGGGCGTCAACCCGATGGCGTCCTGCTTGCCGCTGGTGCTGCAGATGCCGATCTTCATCGCCCTGTACCAGGTGCTGTGGCAGTCCTCGCAGGGGCACGCGATCGGCGTGATGAGCGTCGAGCAGGCCGAGTCGCTGCGCAACGCCACGATTCTCGGGGCCCGACTGTCGGGCACCTTCCTGCCGATGACCGACGGGTTCGGCGCCACTCAGGTGCTGTGCGCGGTGCTGGTGATCAGCATGACCGCGGTCCTGTTCGTGACCCAGTTGCAGCTGATGCGCAAGAACATGCCGCCGGAGGCGCTCACCGGCCAGTTCGCCCAGCAGCAGAAGATCATGCTGTACGTCTTCCCGGTGATGTACCTGTTCATGGGCATCAACATTCCGATCGGAGTGCTGCTGTACTGGCTGGTCTCGAACCTGTGGACGATGACGCAGCAATACATCCTGATTCACAACAACCCGGCGCCGAACACACCTGCCTACATCGACTGGGAAGAGCGCATGCGGGCCCGGGGCAAGGATCCCGACGAACTGGCGCGCAAGCGGGCAGGCAAGGGGCGCAAGACCGCCCCAGCCCCCACCGGCGATGCGACGAAGGTGTCCCGGCAGGGTGCGACCGGTACGGCGACCAAGTCCGGTGCTGATGGAGCGGACGCGCCCGGCGTCCAGCCTCAGCAGGTGCAGCGCCAGCAGGTGCAGCGGCAGCAGCCGCAACGCTCAAGCCGCTCCGCGCGCAAGACCGGGCCTGCGAAGCCAAAGTCCACCACCGGCGACGTCTGAGCCGACGAAGGAAGAGACCCCAGATGACTGATCTGCACATCGACGAAGCAAGCTCCCCCGAAGGCGCGGTCGAGATCGATACTGACGTGACCGCGACCGAAGCTGACGCGCAGTCCGACGACGCCGAGTCGGAGCACAACCGGTCCAAGCGTGAGCAGGCACTCGACAACGAGGGCGAGATCGCGGCCGACTACCTCGAAGAACTGCTCGACATCGCCGATCTGGACGGCGACATCGACACCTTCAGCGAGGGTGGCCGGGCGCACGTATCGATCGTGACCGATTCGGACGTGCTGGTCGGCCGCAATGGTGAAGTGCTCGAGGCACTGCAAGAACTGGCGCGGCTGGCCGTGATGACCGAGACCGGTCACCGCTCCCGGTTGATGCTCGACGTCGCCGGCCATCGCGACAAGCGGCGCAAGGAACTCGAGGTGCTGGCCGGCGACGCCATCACCGAGGTGGTCGATGGCGGCGAGCCTGTCCGGTTGGCCCCGATGAATCCGTTCGAACGCAAGATCGTCCACGATGTCGTGGCGGCCGCGGGCCTGGTCAGCGAGTCCGAGGGCGAAGAGCCTCGTCGACGCGTGGTTGTGCTGCCCAAGGGCTGACCCGACTGCAGCTGCGAAACCGAGTCGAGCCGGATGCCCCCGGGCGTCCGGCTCGACCGTTCTCTGTACGAGAGTTCGCCTGGGTCGTCGCGAGGCGATTGTCGAATGACGACGCCGGGCCTACCGGCGGCTCAGGCGTGCGTACGATCACCAGGGTCTCGATCAGCGCTGGATCGGCGTGCTGCCTCGTGGTGTGTCGCTCAAATGGCAAGTGATTCGGGGACACGCGACCAGTTGGTGTCACGGCTCCGGTGCAGTAGACAGGTGGGATGCAGATCGCTCGTGAGGTGTTTGGCGACAGGTATGACCTCGCTGGGCAATATATCGACATATTGTCTAGTCGAGGAGTCGACTGGGGCCTGATCGGGCCGCGTGAGGTGAGTCGGTTGTGGCCCCGTCACGTTCTGAACTCCGTGGCTGTGAGCAGTCTCATCGAGCCGTCGGCCGACGTGCTCGACGTGGGCTCGGGCGCGGGACTGCCCGGCATTCCCTTGGCGATCCTGCGGCCGGACCTCACTGTCACCCTGCTCGAGCCACTGCTGCGTCGCTTCAACTTTCTGACCGAGGCGGTGCGCGAGTTGGGGCTGGACGAGCAGGTGCGGGTGGTGCGCGGACGGGCCGAGGAGCAGCGGTCAACGTACCAGGTGGTGACGTGCCGGGCGGTCGCCCCGCTTCCGAAACTGCTCGGCTGGTGCCTACCCCTGGTGCGTCCGCACGGGCAACTGCTGGCCATCAAGGGCGAGAACGCCGAGCAGGAGCTACTGGACGTGCAGGGTGTGCTGCGATCCCGTCGGTTGACGGGTGAGGTGCTGTTGGTCCGCGCCGATCCAGCTGCTGAGCCGACCTGGGTGGTGCGCATTCGCTGACCGTCGGTCATCCCGGCGCCGGGATGTCGTCCTCCCTCGTCGTCCGGCGCGTGCCGGGATGTCTTCCGGCGCGTGCCGGGATGTCGTCCCCCCCGTCATCCCGGCGAATGCCGGGATCTCGTCCTCCCCGTCGTCCCGGCGCGTGCCGGGATCTCGTCCTCCCCGTCGTCCCGGCGCGTGCCGGGATGTCGTCCTCCCCCGTCATCCCGGCGCATGCCGGGATCTCGTCCGCCGCAGTCGTCCCGGCGCATGCCGGGATCTCTGGGTGTGCTGAGATCCCGCGGCTAGCCCCGGCTAGTCCCGGCTAGTCCCGGCTAGCCCCGGCTAGCCCCGGCATTCGGCGACGCCTCTGGTCGAACTCATCGGGACAAAGCGACCGGGGCTTCAAACAAGCTCAGGGGTCGCCATTGATGGCGCTCCCCCAGCCCCTGGCCTGGACTCAGCCACGGCGAAGGCGCGTAGCGCGAGTCGACCCGGCTAGACCCGGCTAGACCGGGACATATACGCTCCCCTACCGGGCCTATCTCTGCGGCGGGTGATTCGGTGCCCACACTGGCAAGTCCGTCCGACCCGCTCCGCGCACCCGCAACCGGCTACAGGAGCGATGCGAGCGCACTCGCCTCTCAGACTCGCTGCCGATGTACCCGGTGTTGGCTTTGCACACCGATAGGGTCGGTAATCGACGTCGTACGAGCGCGAAGAGGTTGCAGCTGTGCTGGTTTGTCGAACTTTGCTGGTTTCACGTGAAACAGCCGTCGGTCAGCGGGTGCACCGATGACTCAGTCAGCGGTCCCCCGCCGGATCGCCTACGACGAGGACGAGTTTGCCATCGTGACGGCCGATTTGCCCTCCCCCACTGTTCCACGTGAAACGGTTCCGCTCCCCGTACCCGGCTCCACCCGCGTCTTCGTCATCGCCAATCAGAAGGGTGGGGTCGGCAAGACCACGTCGGCGGTGAACATCGCTGCCGCACTCGCCCGAGGCGGGCTCCGGGTGCTGGTGATCGACCTCGACCCCCAGGGCAACGCTTCGACGGCGCTGGGCATTGATCACGAGGCCGGCGTCGCCGGTACCTATGAGGTGCTGATCGACGGTGCACCGATCGAAGAGCACGTGCAGTCCTCGCCCGAGGCCGACAACCTGTGGGTGCTGCCCGCCACGATCGACCTGGCCGGTGCAGAAATCGGTCTGGTCGACGTGCGAGGTCGCGAGAGCCGCCTACTGCGGGCCCTCGATCAGCTACTGGCTGTGCACAGTCTTGACTACGTCTTCATCGACTGCCCTCCCTCCCTCGGCCTCCTCACCCTCAACGCGTTGGTCGCGGCCGAAGAACTGCTGGTGCCCATTCAGTGCGAGTACTACGCCCTCGAGGGAGTGTCACAGCTGGTGCGCACCATCGACCTGGTGAAGGGCTCCATGAATGACCGACTGAGGCTCTCGACGATCGTGCTCACCATGTATGACGCGCGCACCCGACTCTCGGCACAGGTCGCGGCTGAGGTGCGCGCCCACTTCGCGACCGAGACACTGCGCACGGCGATCCCCCGTTCGGTACGAGTGTCCGAAGCGCCAAGCTATGGACGGACGGTGATCACCTATGATCAGGCCTCCGCCGGATCGCAGGCGTACCTTTCCGTAGCCGAAGAGATCGCGAACCGCAGCATTGCAGACAGGGTGCGCGCATGAACTCGACGAAACCCCGTCCCGGCTTGGGCCGTGGCCTCGGCGACCTGATTCACCGCACCGACCCGAGCCTGGAACCGGAGCGCGCGGCGCCGCTGGCCGTCGAGCCACCGCAGGGCAGCTACTACGCGGATGTCGCCGTCACCGAGATCCGTCCCAACCCCAAGCAGCCCCGCCAAGTGTTCGACGAGGACGCCCTGGCCGAACTCGTCGAGTCGATCCGCGAGGTGGGGTTGCTGCAACCCGTGGTCGTGCGGCCATTGGACGAGGGCGGCTACGAACTGGTGATGGGGGAGCGGCGTCTGCGCGCAACGCAGGCCGCGGGGCTGTCGACCATTCCGGCCATCGTCCGGCCGACCCAGGAGCACGACCTGCTGCGTGACGCGTTGCTCGAGAACCTGCACCGGGCCCAGTTGAACCCGCTGGAAGAGGCGGCGGCCTATCAACAGTTGCTGACCGACTTCGACTGCACCCAAGAAGAACTCTCGACCCGCATCAAGCGCAGTCGTCCTCATATCAGCAACACCATCCGGTTGCTTCAGTTGCCAGCGCCGGTTCAACGTCGGGTCGCCGCCGGGGTGCTGAGCGCCGGGCATGCCCGAGCAATTCTGGGTCTGGGCGATCCACTGGCGATGGAGCGTCTCGCGCAACGGGTGGTGGCAGAAAACCTGTCGGTGCGTACCGTCGAAGAGATCGTTGCGCTGGGCGACGGCGGTCAGCCGGCGCGCACTCGTGCGCGCGTGGCGCGCGAGCCGAGTGAGCGGGCGAGCGCGCTGGCCGACCGGTTGATCGAGCGGTTGGACACCAGAGTCAATGTCGTGATGGGCGCCAAGGGCAAGGGACGCATCGTGATCGACTTCGCGGGCGAGGACGACCTGAATCGCGTGGCCGCGCTGCTCGGTGGCGATCAACCGAGCTAGGAAAGAGCCGACCAACGCGATTTGTTGATTGAGCGGGTCGGAACCCAGGAGCGATCAGGTCGCGAGCCGGTCGAGCGCAGTCTTGGACGCGCTCGTACAGGTTGGACGAGGCCGGGCTTGGACGCGCTCGTACAGGTTGGACGAGCCCGGGCTTGGACGCGCTCGTACAGTTT
>DAOSUG010000066.1:0-7835 GCA_035378545.1 Micropruina sp.
GCGAGCTTCATGGTGACGTCGCCGATGGCGTAGACGCCCGGCACGTTGGTGCGCATGTAGTCGTCGATCTTGATCGCACCGCGCTCGGTCAGTTCGACGCCCAGCTTGTCGAGCCCGTAGCCCTCGGTGCGGGGGGCGAAGCCGATCGACTGCAGCACCCGGTCGGCCTCGAGCACCTTCTGCTCGCCGCCCTTGGCGGGACTCACGGTCACTTTGACGCCCGCATCGGTCTCTTCGATCGCCTCGACCTTGGTGGAGGTGAGTACCTCGACGCCGAGCTTCTTGTACGCCTTGGCCAGTTCACGCGAGATCTCGGGGTCTTCGAGCGGCACCATACGATCGAGAAACTCGACGATCGTGACCTTGACGCCGTAGTTGGCCAGCACGTAGGCGAACTCGGTGCCGATGGCGCCCGAGCCGCAGATGATGATCGATTCGGGCAGGTTGTCGGACAGGATCTGCTCTTCGTAGGTGAACACGCGAGCGCTGCGCGTGGTGCCCGGAATCAGCCGGGTGGTCGAGCCCGCCGCGATGATCACATTGTCGAAGGTGACCACCTCGGTGCCCGTGTCGGTCTTCACCTCGATGCTCTTGGCGTCGGTGAAGGTGCCCCACCCGTTGATCTCGGTGATCTTGTTCTTCTTCATCAGGTAATGGATGCCGCCGACCATGCGGTTCGACACCTCGCGGCTGCGGCTGAAGGCCCGGCCGAAGTTGAACGTGACATCGCCTTCGATGCCGAACAGTTCCTTGTCGTGGGTGAAGATGTGCGCCAACTCGGCGTTGCGCAGCAGCGCCTTGGTGGGAATGCACCCGACGTTGAGACAGACCCCGCCCCACCATTGCTTTTCGATGATGGCCACCTTCTGGCCAAGCTGCGCGGCCCGGATGGCGGCCACATAGCCGCCCGGACCGGCGCCCAGGACAACGACGTCGTAATGTGCGCTCATACGATGCACCCTAGTGGGTCGCGTGCGCAGATTCAGCCCGTGACCGAGCCGTCGGTCCCGATCTGCGGCAGTCACCGCAGTGACGCGGCGTTCCCCCTTGTGGACGACCTGTGCGCCGAGCGTCCGGACGGCATGGCTTATGCTGCCCGGGTGACAGAGCTCTCCCCCACCCGCATCGGCTTCCTGATCCGGGACGCCCGCCGGCAGCGCGGGCTCACCCAACAGGAGTTGGCCGACGAGCTGGGCACCTCGCCCGGCATAGTCGACGATCTCGAGGCCGGCCATCGTGCGCTGTCGGTCGAACTGGTCAACAAGATCGCCGAGGCGCTGGAGCAAACCCAGCCGGTCGGCGGTGCACTCCACCTACGCATCCGCGGCGAGACGAAGCTGACCGGGTCGATCGCCGTCCGCTCGTCCAAGAACGCCTCGGTGGCCCTGCTGTGCGCGTGCCTGCTCAACCGCGGGCGCACCGTGTTGCGCGGCATCGCCCAGATCGAAGAGGTCAACCGCATTCTCGAGGTGCTGACCAGCATCGGCGTGCGCGCCACCTGGTCGCAGGACCGCACCGAGCTGGAGCTGATCCGGCCCGACCGGCTGCAACTCGACCGCATGGACGAGGAGGCCGCCCGCCGCACCCGCTCCATCATCATGTTCCTGGGCCCACTGCTGCACGACGAAACGAACTTCGAGTTGCCCTATGCCGGCGGCTGCAACCTCGGCACCCGTACGGTCTCCCCCCACCTTCACGCGCTGCGCCAGTTCGGCCTCGACATCAAGGCGACCAAGGGTTCATACCATGCGCACGTCGACCCGATCGACCCCTCGGCCTACCGATCCATCACCCTGACCGAGCGCGGCGACACAGTCACCGAGAACGTGCTGATGGCGGCCGCCAGGCACCCCGGCGAGACGGTGATCCGAAACGCCAGCAGCAACTACATGGTGCAGGACCTGTGCTTCTTTCTTCAGGAACTCGGCGTGCACATCGACGGCATCGGTAGCACCACGCTGCGGGTGCACGGCCGGGCGTTGATCGACGCCGACGTTGCGTTCGCACCATCCGAGGATCCGATCGAGGCGATGAGCCTGCTCACCGCGGCGATCGTCACCGGCTCGGAGCTCACCGTGCAGCGTTGTCCGATCGAGTTTCTCGAAATCGAGCTGTCGATCCTGACCGAGATGGGTCTTCGCTACGTGCTCTCGCCCGAGTACCCGGCCGAGAACGGACGCACCCGGCTGGTCGACCTCACGGTGCTTCCGTCGCAGCTGCACGCCAACTCCGACAAGATCCACCCGATGCCTTTCCCCGGGCTCAACATCGACAATCTGCCGTTCTTCGCGGTGATCGCCGCGGTCGCCGAGGGACAGACGATGATCCACGACTGGGTGTACGAGAACCGTGCGATCCACCTGGTCGAACTGGCCAAGCTCGGCGCCAAGGTGCAACTTCTCGACCCGCACCGCATCATCGTCACCGGCCCCACCCGCTGGCGCGGGCAGGAGATCATCTCTCCCCCGGCCCTGCGTCCCGCGGTGTGCCTGTTGCTGGCCGCACTGGCAGCGCGCGGCACCAGCGTGCTGCGCGACGTGTACGTGATCAACCGCGGCTACGAAGACCTGCCGAACCGGCTCAACGCCCTGGGCGCCCACATCGAGGTCTTCCGCGACTGAGACCCCGGGCCCAACAGAGCGCGAGAAGCTTGGCGCTCGCGGGCCCCGCTCCTGGTCGGACCGTGACCCCGAGCCGGCACGACTCCTAAGCTGACGCGGTGGCCATTGAATTGTTGTCCCCCCGCCAGCTGGACGAGATGCGTCCGGCCGGCGCGTTCATCGCCGAGGTGTTGACGGCTTTGGTGGAGCACGCGGCCGTGGGCGTCGATCTGCTCGACCTGGACGGTCTGGCGCACGACATGATCCGCGCCCGCGGCGCGACCTCGTGCTACATCGACTACGCCCCCTCCTTCGGCCGTGGACCGTTCGGCAAAGTGCTCTGCACCAGCGTCAACGACGCGGTGCTGCACGGACTGCCGCACGCCTACCGGCTGCGCGACGGCGACCTGGTCAGCTTCGACTTCGCCGCCGGCGTCGACGGCTGGGTCTGCGATTCGGCGGTCAGCGTGGTCGTGGGCACCCCCGACCAGGACGATCTGCGACTGATCGAGGCGACCGAGGTGGCACTGGCTCGCGCGATCGCCATGGCACGTCCGGGCAACAAGGTCGGCGACCTCAGCGCCGCGATCGGCGCCACCGCGCGTGAATACGGTTACACGGTGAACACCCAGTTCGGCGGGCACGGTGTCGGCCGCACCATGCACGGCGATCCCCACATCTCCAACGACGGACGCCCCGGGCGCGGGTTCGCGCTGCGTCCCGGGCTGGTGATCGCCATCGAACCGTGGCTGATGGCCGGCACCGACCAGATCCGCATGGACGACGACGGCTGGACGATCCGCAGCGCCGACGGGTCACGCACCGCGCACAGCGAGCACACCATCGCGATCACGGCCGGTGAGCCGATCGTGATGACCGCGCGCGGCTGATTGCCGGGGCCGTCGGTCGGGTCGGATGCCCGCCCGACGACGTCCATGGCAGTGGGGGTACCGTCTCGGGTGCCCACTGCCCCGGTGATTCCCGACCGGTCGCCGACTGATGCCGGCAGGCCCAGGTTCAGCGCACCTGGGTGACGTCGAAGTGGTACGTCGGGGTGACGATCTCATCCTGCGCCGCCACCAGCTGCAGCTCGGACGAGCCCGAGTCGGCGGTCAGCTTGAGCACCGAGTAGACGATGTCGGCGGTGTGACCCAGCGCCTGGGCCACCGAACCGGTGCGCAGCTGATGCGCCAGGAACATTGCCGCGGTCAGGTCGCCGGACCCGGTGAACACGCGGTCGAGCCGCGGCGTGGTGACCTGCCAGGCTCCGTCACCACTGACCGCGAGCAGCGTCAGGCAATCGCCGTCGGTGGCATCGGTGACCACGGAGGTGACCAGCACGGTCTCGGGCCCCACGGCTCGCAACGCGTGCGCGGCCTCGATCACCGCGTCCAGGGTGTGCGTCTCCCGCCCGGTGAGGTAGTCCAGTTCGAAATGGTTCGGGGTCACGATCTGGGCCTGGGGCACCACCTTGTCGCGCATGAACTCGGGAATACCGGGCCGGACGAAGAAGCCCCGGCCCACGTCGCCCATCACCGGATCGCAGCAGTAGATGGCCTGCGGGTTGCGCTGCTTGACCAGCGCGACGGCGTCGAGCACCACCGCGCCGACCTCTTCTGCACCCTGATAGCCCGACAGCACGGCGTCCACCCGGTTCAGCACCCCGCGCTCATCGATGCCCTGAATCACCTCTGCCACGTCATTTGCATGCAGCAGCGGACCCCGCCATTGCCCGTACCCGGTGTGATTGGAGAAGTGCACGGTGAGCACCGGCCAGACCTCGATGCCCGAGCGCATCAGGGGAAAGGTCGCGGCACTGTTGCCCACGTGGCCGTAGGCGACCGACGACTGGATCGAAAGGATGACTGTCACGAGGTCATATTCTGGCCCAGGCCGCCGCAACACGAAAATGGCGACCAAAACCCCTTGTGAAGCGCCAATCGGTGATCAGCACAGAAACGAGTCCAGGGCCAGCGCCTCGGCCTCGAGTTGGGCCGCACGCTCGGCCTGGCCAGCCGCCCGGTACTGGGCGGCCGCGGCGAGCCGTTCGTCGCGCTCGGCACTGACGATCTCGAGGGTCTGTTCCTCGGTCAGTTCACGGCGCTGCACTTCGGCCGCACCGAGCCCCACCACGGCGCCCGCGATGTGCTCACTGGTGGCAGCCCGCGTCACGTTCTGGTCGGACGGCACCGACTCGGCGTTCTCGATGGCCGCCAGGGCCGCTCTGATGGCATTTCGGCCAGGGGTGTCGCCCGACTTCATGGCGCCGGGCAGGGCGTCGCGAAGGGCGTGGCGCAGCGGTGCTGACTCGTCCGGCATGGCCCGATTATTGCCTACGGACCGTGAGATGAGTAGGCATGACGGCCATTCACACCGGTCGACACCGTCACCCATACTGAGCCCGTGCAGGCCCGCGACTACCGCTACTTCGACACCGGGTTCGCCGCGCTCGCCCACCGCGGCGGCTACGCGGCGGACACGGATCGAACCCGAGAGAACACCCTGTTCGCCTTCACCAGTGCCGCCGCCCTGGGCTACCGGTACCTGGAGACTGACGTGCACGTGTCGAGCGACGGCGTGCTGTTCAGCTTTCACGACGACACCCTTGACCGGGTCACGGACGCCCGCGGCATACCCGAGCGGCTGCCCTGGACGGAGTTGCGCCAAGTCAGGGTCGGTGGCCGGGACCCGATCGCCACCATGGACGAACTCTTCGAGGCCCTGCCCCGGGCGCGGTTCAACATCGATCTCAAGGTGCCGGGCGCGATCGAACCGCTGGCCCGCACCATCGAGGCGCACCGGGCGCACGACCGGGTCTGCGTCGGATCGTTCTCGCCCGCCGGCATCAGGGCCTTCCGGCGCCTGGTCGGCAACCGGGTGGCGACCGCTGTCGGCCCGTGGGGGGTGGCCTGGGCAGGATACGCGCGCGGCCTTCGGCGGATCGTGCGCTCCCCCGGCGTGGCCCTGCAGGTGCCGGCGCGGACGTGGCACGATCGGGTGCCGGTGCTGACCCGCGGGCTGGTGCGGGCCGCTCATGCCGGCGGAAGGGTCGTCCACGTGTGGACCGTCAACGACCCAGCCGAGATGCACCGGCTGATCGATCTGGGAGTGGACGGCCTGGTCAGCGACCGGATCGACGTGCTGAAGGCCGTGCTGATCGAGCGGGACCGCTGGGAGGAGAACTGATGCGCAGCACCACCCGGCAACGCGCGTGGTATTTCTACGACTGGGCCAACTCGGCCTATGTGACCACCACCGCCACGGTCATTCTCGGCCCCTACCTGACGAGTCTCGCCACCCGGGCCGCCTGCCCGGACCTGCCCGCCGGCCAGGTCTGCACCAACCCGGTGAACCTCCTCGGTCTACCCGTGCTGCCCGGTGCCGTACACCCGTTGCTGATCACCATCTCGACCATCGTGACCCTGGTGGCGCTGCTGATCATCGGGGTGGTGGCCGACCGCTCCCCGCACCCGCAATGGTGGTTGGGCGGCCTGGCCTGGGTCGGTGCGGCGGCGGCGTCCGCGATGTTCTTTCTGGACGGCACCAACTGGCAGCTGGGCGCGGTGCTGATGATCATCGCCAACCTGTGCGTGGGATCGTCCCAGGTGATCTATGACGGCATTCTGGTGCGCATCGCCGCACCCGATGACCGCGATCGGGTCTCGAGCCGCGGCTGGGCCCTGGGCTACCTCGGCGGCGGGCTGCTGCTGGCGTTGAACCTGGTGTTGATGACGGCCTATGACTCGTTCGGTATCAGCTACGGCCTGGCGATCCGGCTCAGCCTGCTCTCTGCAGGCCTGTGGTGGGGCCTCTTCACGATCATTCCGGTGCTCGGCCTGCGCTCGCTGCCCCCGCGCGCCCTGGACGAACTGCAGCAGCGCGCCGACGTGCGCCGCAACCCCGTCCGACAGTTGGCGCACACGTTCGCCGACCTTCGCAAGTACCCGCAGACGCTGCTGTTCCTGGCCGCCTACCTGTTCTACAACGACGGCATCCAGACCGTGATCGGCCAATCCAGCCTGTATGCGCAATCGGAGCTGGCCATGTCGACCTCACAGGTCATGGTCACGTTTCTGCTCACCCAGTTCGTGGCGTTCGGCGGCGCCCTGCTGTTCGGACGGGTGGCGGCCCGGCTGGGTGCGAAGCGCACCGTGCTGATCGGCATCGGCATCTGGTTCGCGGTGGTCGCGGTGGCGTTCTTTCTACCGGCAGGCGTGTTCGTGGCGCTGCTGGCGCTGGGCGCCGCGATCGGCCTGGTGATGGGCGGCACGCAGGCGCTGAGCCGCTCGATGTACTCGCAACTGGTGCCCAAGGGCCGCGAGGCCGAGTACTTCAGCTTCTACCAGGCGATGGAACGAGGCACCAGTTGGCTCGGCACGCTCAGCTTCGCCCTGGTGTTTCAGTTCAGCCAATCCTACCGCTGGGCGATCGTCGCCCTGGTGGCATTCTTCCTTGTCGGAGGGCTATTGCTGACCCGGGTCGACATGCGCAGGGGAATACTCCAAGCCGGAAACGAGTTGCCAAAGGTGTTGTGAGCCGCTTGGGGTCACGCGGTAGTTTAGGCAGGACGGCGGTTGCTGGCGCCGCTCCGTCGAAGGGAGAAGTCATGGCAGAACGATCGTTGCGCGGATCGGGTTTGGGGTCCAAGAGCTTCGCCGACGGTGCGGGCGTCGAGTTCGCCGCGCGCCAAGAAACCGGGTTCGACTGCCCGAAGGGTCACCACTTCACGGTGACCTTCGCGGAAGAGGCCGAGTTGCCCACCGAGTGGGAATGCCCTCGGTGCGGTGGTGTGGCAGTCCGCTCGGACGGTGTGGTGGCCGAGGCCAAAGAGGTCAAGCCGCCGCGCACCCACTGGGACATGCTGCGCGAGCGTCGCTCGATCGAAGAGCTCGAAGAACTGCTCGCCGAGCGCCTGGACGAGATTCGCGGCACGGACTGATCGCTCAGCGGCACCGATTGTCCCTCAGGGGCGCCGACTGGTGTGTCAGGGTTCGATCTCGCCCTTGATCACCATCGGACCGGACGGCCCGCGCTGGTGATCGCCGGCGGCCGGCCCCGGTGCGTCGGGCACCGTCTCGCCACGGATCACCGTGTCGCGCTCTACCTTGGCCCGCATCACATCGACGTTGACGCCCGCTCGCGCCGCCCGGCGCGAGATGAACAGCTGCAGCAGGTTGCGCGCGAACGGCCGGGTGAACGGCAGCAGGAAGATCAGCCCGAAAATGTCGGTGAAGA
>DAOSUG010000067.1:0-7810 GCA_035378545.1 Micropruina sp.
AGGATGACAACGCAGCGAGCGGGCGTACTGGGTGCGCCGCAGCGCGGTCAGGGTTTTACGACACGCCCTAGGCGGCCCTAGGCGGCGGGTAGTGTCCACTCGATCGGGGCGGCGCCCTGAGCCTCGAGGGCCGCGTTCGTCCGGCTGAACGGGCGGCTGCCGAAGAATCCCGATCGTGCCGACAGCGGGGACGGATGGGCCGACGCGATCACCGGCACGTCACCAAGCCTCGGGGTGAGGTTCTGCGCATCCCGGCCCCACAGAATCGCGACCAGTGGCCCGCCGCGTGCGACCAGCGCCTCGATCGCCTGTTGGGTGACCGCCTCCCAACCCTTGCCGCGATGCGATCCGGGGGCGCCCGGACGCACCGTCAGCACCCGGTTGAGCAGCAGCACCCCCTGCTCGAACCAGCCGGTCAGGTCGCCATGCGCAGCCGGGGCGATGCCCAGATCGGTGCTCAGTTCGGCGTAGATGTTGACCAACGATCGCGGCAGCGGACGCACCTGCGGCGCCACCGAGAACGACAACCCGACCGCATGACCCGGCGTGGGGTAGGGGTCCTGCCCGACGATCAGCACCCGCACCTCGGCCAACGGACGCGTGAACGCCCGAAGCACGTTCGCACCGGCCGGAAGGTAACCCCGTCCGGCGGCCAGTTCGGTGCGCAGGAACTCGCCCATCGCCGCGATCTGGTCGGCGACGGGCGCCAGGGCCTGTGCCCAGTCCGCTGCGATCAGCTCGGGCAGGGGCTTGGGGTTCATCGTGCCTCCTGGGGTGCGCGGCGATCGAGTCGAGCGGGGATCAACCAGGCCCACAGTGCGCCCGCGAGCAGAATGACCGCACCCGAGGCGAACGCCGCTCCCATGCCGAGGTGATCGGCCAGCAACCCGGCGGCCAGCGGCCCCAGGATCGCGCCGCTGTCGCCGACCATGCTGAAGATCGCGATGGGCTGGCTACCGGCGCCCTTCGCTGCGTCGCCCAGTGCCGCGGTCGGTGCCGTGCCGAGGGCGGCCGACGCCACGCCGTAGACGCACAGCAGCACGATGAGCACGGTCAGGTTCGGCGCGAACGGCGTGGCCAGCGTGGATGCTGCCGCCAGCACCCCGCCGGTGACCATCACCGGACGACGTCCGATCAGGTCGGTCGCACGGCCGGCCGGTTGAAGTGCCAGCGTCTGGGCGACCGCCGCGATGGCGAAGGCGATGCCCGTCCAGGACGGGGGGTGGCCGAGGTAGCTGACGATCAGGATCGGGACCAGCGCCGAACGCACCCCGAACGACTGCCAACCGGTACCGAAGCCGAGCAGGCAGGCGGCCTGAAAGCGGACGTCGCGCAGCACGGTCCGCAGCGGTCGAGTAAGTCGCTCGGCGGCCGCCTCGGCCATGCCCGGGGGGTCGTGCAACTGGGTGAAGGCGATGATGCCGGCGATCACCAGGGTGCCGGCGTAGAAGAAGAACGGTGCCGTCAGCGAGATCGTGGCGAGCAGGCCGCCGATCGCCGGACCCGTCATGCCGCCGAGCAGAAAACCGCCCTGGTAGAGGCCGCTGGCACGCCCGCGCAGTTCCGGACCCACGCTCGCCAACAGCAGGGCGGTGGCCGAGATGGTGAACATGGCCGAACCCAGGCCTCCGACGGCACGCCAGAAGAGCAGTTCGCCGTAGCTTGCGGCGAAACCGCACAGCGCGGACGAGCCGCCGACGATCCACATGCCGACACCGATGGTGCGCCGATGCCCGATCCGGTCGCTGATCCGACGTACGAAGGGGCTCATCGCCAGCCGCATGCCCGCGAACGCCGACACCACCAGCCCGATCAGAAAGTTGGTCACGCCGAATGAGGCTGCGAACAGCGGCAGTACGGGAATCATCACCCCGAAGCCGACCGCGACGAAGAAGGCGCAGACCGCCAGCATCACCACGGTGCGGGGCAGCGTGGTGCGCAGCGACAATCTCACCGGGCCAACCTAGTGCCCCGGCCACCAACCTTTGCTCGCTGCGCGACGCTCAGGCCTGAAAAGCCTGCACCAGTGGCAGACCTCGCGGCGCGCGCAGGCACGACCCCCTGCACTGGTGCAGGGATTTCAGGCGGTGCCCTCGGCGACCGTGCCGAAGGATGCACCGTCCGACGCGACTGCAGGGATTCCAGGCGCCGTGGGTGGCGGCTGGTTCGGCGCCGTCGGGGTCAGAACTGCACCAGCGCCACGACGTCTTTGATCGTGGGCTGCGTCGAGCCGCCGGAGGGTTCGATGCTGATGCCCGCACCGGTGGCGTCGCGCGCGTCACCTTCCAGCAACATCGTCACGTCGGCGCCGGACGGCATCAGGCCACCCGAAACCATGTGCTCGCCCGGATGCTGCAGCCAGGCCTGCCTGACCTTTCCGCTGGGCGCAGCAGGCAGGTTCTGTGCGATCAGCACGGCCCGACCGAGCTGGTTGGACCGCACGAGAGTGACGCTCATCCCCTGGTCGGAGGTGGTGGCGCGGGCGGCGTCCGGAGAGTTCAGCACGTCCGCCGCGGTGACCGTGCGGGCGACCCAGGGTTGCCACACGGCGATGCCGATCACCGCCACCAGGGCCACCGCCGCTGCGACCAGAAGCTGCCAGCGGGTGCGTCCCGAGCCGGCACCAGCGGACGGGCGGGGCGGCAGCGGCGTCACCGAAGCGAGGGAACCGTCGGCCGGCGAAACAAGGCGTCCTGGCGCCACTCCGTCCGGCGCCGCCCGTTCACCCTCATGACCCCGGTGCCCATTGCTGGACGGCTCCTGCCGGGGCCCGGGCTGAATCGCACCGTCCGGAGTGTCCGAGGTCACCGACGGCTCTGCCACCAGTGCGGGATTCGGGTCGGCCAGCGGGGCAGGGGTCTGTGCGACGGCGGCCAGCACAGCCGCGCGAAGGGTGGCGGGCGGCTCGGTCTCGTACTCGGGGGCGAGCCCGGCCAGGCTCTCACGCAGGCCGCGCAGTTCGGTCTGACACTCAGCACAGGTGGTGAGGTGTTGCTCGAACGTGGCGCGCTCGTCGGCGCTCAGGGCGTCCACCGCGTAGGCGCCGATCTGGTCGTGTGCATCGTCAGTCACGATCAGTCACCCCCCAATGCTGATCTCAGGCGGGTCAATCCGTCCCTGATTCGAGTCTTCACCGTGCCCAGCGGCACGTCCAGCGCGTCCGCCACCTCGCGGTGGGTGCGGCCGCCGAAGTAGGCGAGTTCGACCGCCTCGCGCTGCAGGTCGGTCAGCCCGGTCATGGCGCCGCGCACCCGCTGCGCCTCCAGCGAGGCGATGGCCGTGTCGGCGGGGTCCTCCGGTGCGGTGGCGAGATCCTCGAGGCCGTAGGTGGTGTCGCGGCGGGTCGAGGCCTGGGCCGAGCGCACCCGGTCGACGGCGCGCCGGTGGGTGATGGTCAACAACCAGGCGAGGCCGGTGCCCCGCGCGGCGTCGAAGGTGGTGCTGTTCTGCCACGCTTCGAGGTAGATCTCTTGCGCGACCTCTTCGGCCTGCGCCGGGTTGCGCAGCACCCGCAGTGACAAGCCGTACACCTTGGCCGAGGTGAGGTCGTACAGGATCGCCATCGCTGCCTGGTCGCCGCTCGCGCACCCGGTCAGGGCGTCGGCAACCGGATCGGCACGGGTAGTCGTGACTACCGGATCCACCTCCTCCACAGCGATCAGTATGGGTGCTGGTGTGCGGAAATGGATGGATTTGGGCGTGGCGTCCCACCTGATCGAGTGTGACGCCACGCCCCCTCCCCCCGGACGTGGCCTGCAGGCCACGGGTCAGGTCACATCTTCGGCAGCAACACGCTGTCGATGATGTAGACCGTGGCATTCGAGGTCTGGACGTTGCCGCAGACCACCTTGGCGTCGCCGACCATGAAGTCCTCACCGGAGCCGGTGACGGTCAGCGAGGTCTTGGCCAGCGTGTCGTGCTTGCCGGCGAGCTGATCGGGCGCCAGCCGTCCGGCCACCACGTGGTTGGTCAGAATCTTGGTCAGCGTGGCCTTGTCGTTGAGCGCGGCCTCGAGGTCCTTCTTCGGCAGCTTCGCGAAGGCGTCGTTGGTGGGTGCGAACACGGTGATGTCCTTGGCGTTGTTGAGCGTGTCGACCAGGCCCGCCTTCTTCACGGCGGTGACCAGGGTCGACAGGGCCGGGTTGTTGCTGGCGGCCGTGGCGACCGGATCCTTCGCCATGCCCTCGAACGAGCCGGCGCCACTGGACGGCACGCTCGCGCAGGCCGGGCCGAACTGCGCCATCGTCGATTCGGACGGGGTGGGCATCGAAGACGCCGAGGTCATGGGGGCGGACGTCGAGGCCATCGGCGCCGTCGTGCTGGGCATCGCCGAGGTGGTGCTGCTGCAGGCCGCCAACGGCATCAGCAGGGCGGCGGAGGCTCCGAGAAGCTTGATCGAGGTGCGCATGGTGGTGTCTCCTTCTGCCGGGGATCCGGCGGTGGTGTACCTCTCTGACACCAGGTGTTCGGAACGGCGCCGGGTGCGGATTGGTGGTGTGGGGACTGTTTGTCAGCACGGTTCAGAAGCATTCCCAGCGCGGTCAGGGAAGGTTCTCAACACGGTTCTTGACTGTTCTCAACACGGTTCGGGACGGTTCGGGGACGGTCTCAGCACCGCCGAGTACCGTTCCCGGTTCGCTTCAACAGGTTCTGCGCGTCTTCTTTGCCAAGATCCTGCTCAGTCGACCGTGACCACGACGCTCTGCAGCCCGGACGATCCGTCCGGGAAAGGCGTGGCGCGCGCCTCGGATTGGTTCGCACCCGATTCGTCCACCACCCGACACTCCAGGTTGTGCTGGCCGGACGTGGCGGCCCAGGCGTATTTCCACTGCCGCCAGTACTGAATGCCGGCGTCCGGCCCGAGTTCGGCGTCGTGCCACGGGCCACCGTCGATGCGCACCTGCGCCCTCAGCACGCCGATGTTCTGCGCCCACGCCTCGCCAGCGATCATCACCTGACCGGGCTGCAACCGCGCGAACGACCGCGGCGTGTCGATCCGGCTGGAGGGCTTCACCGGCCCCCGCTCGGCCCAGCCCCGCTCCGTCCAGTACGCGCTCTGGCGGGCGTACGTCGTCAGCGTCAGTTGCGTCAGCCACTTCGTTGCGCCCACGTAGCCGTACAGCCCCGGCGTGATCAGCCTGGCCGGAAACCCGTGCTCGGCGGGCAGGGGACTGCCGTTCATGCCGATCGCGATCAGTGCGTCCCGCGCGTCGGTCAGCGCCTGGACGGGTGTGCTGACCGTGAAGCCGTCCACCGACCGGCTGAGCACCTGGTCGGCCCCGGCCTGCACGCCGGCCCTGGCCAGCACGTCACGCACCCGCACGCCCAGCCAGCGTGCGCCGCCGATGTAGGGCCCGCCGACCTCGTTGCTGACGCAGTTGAGGGTCACGTCGCGTTCGATCATCGGCAGGGCCAGCAGTTCGCTCCAGGTCAGGGTGAACGGGCGGTCCACCATGCCGTCGATGCTCAACTGCCACTCGCCCACGTCGACGCTGGGCACGATCAGGCTGGTGTCGACCCGGTAGAAGTCGCGGTTGGGCGTGACCCAGGGTGCGAGGCCGTCCACGCTCAGCCCGGACGGCAGCGGCGCCAGTGTCTCGGTCGGCCGCGGCAGCGTGACGACCGCCGGACGCTGCCGCGCCGTGCCCAGGTACTGCCCCGCCACCAGCGCGACGGCGCTCGAGGCGCCCACCACCGCGCTCCCGCTCAAGAACGCACGTCGCGGCAGGGCGTACGGCGCGCCGGGTTCGTCCGGACGGATGGTGGTACGGCCCAGGAAC
This sequence comes from Micropruina sp., assembly GCA_035378545.1. Classification (GTDB taxonomy): domain Bacteria; phylum Actinomycetota; class Actinomycetes; order Propionibacteriales; family Propionibacteriaceae; genus Micropruina. Next base: position 5,781 of record DAOSUG010000067.1, read on the forward strand.
CACCACAGCACCCAGGTGCCGACGCCGCCGGTGACCACTGCCGGTACCATCGCCAACGGTCCGGCTGCCGGCCCGGTGGACGCCGCCACCGCCGCGATCACGGTGAGCACCAGCGGCCCGACCCAGATCAGCAACCGACGGCGCGAGGCCAGCCAGCCGACCAGGGCGCCGATCGCCAACGTGGCCAGCACGACCCCTCCGATCAGCACCGGCTTGTCCCAGGTGCCGAGGGTGGCGACCGCCCACTCCTTCACCGGTGTCGGCGTCAGATCGATCAGTCGGCTGCCCACAGCCAGCGCGGGCGACGAGTCCGGGCCGGTCAGCGCGGCAATCAGATGGCCCGCGGCCAAACCGGCCAGCACGGCCAGGGCCCCCGCGGCCGGGGCCTGCGCTCGACCGGCGCGACCGCGCGGCGCCGGGCTTCGGGGGGCGTCGACGCTCGGGGTTCGAGTGAGGCTGTCGTCGGGCATGGCGCCTCCTTTCCTCACCCGGCTGTTCGGTGCGGACGGCACCTCGGATGGGTCTGTCAGAGCCTCACAGTAGGGTGGGCGCGACCCCCACGAAAGGACGAGCGCGTGCCCTTCAGCTTGTTTCGCCGATCCCGCCGGCGCGCCGCACTGCCTGCGACCGCCACGGATTCACCCGTGGTGGCCGTCGCGATTGCCGAACCCGAGGCAGAGAATCCGATCCCCCAGGGCGTCCGCACCGCCGCCGGTTGGGCCTGGCGGCTGTTGCTGTTCGCGGCCCTGGTGTGGGGGGCGGGGTGGCTGCTCGGCGAGTTCTCGGGCGTCAGCGTGCCCCTGGCCATCGCGTTTCTGCTCACCGCGCTGCTCAGCCCGCTCGCGCATCGGCTGAAGACCTGGAACTGGCATCCGCTGCTGGCGGCTGCCGCCTGCCTGTTGGCCATGTTGTTGATCCTCGCCGGCATCGGTTGGGGCATCGGGGCGACGGCCGCCAAGCAGGCGCCTGAGCTGGTTCAGCAGTCGGTGGCCGGGTTCAACCAACTGATGCAGTGGGTGGCCGACGGGCCGCTCGGCATCGATCAGGGCCAGATCGATCAGTGGATGCAGTCGCTCACCAGCTGGCTCACCGAATCGCGAGCCGTGCTGGCCGGGTACGCAGCCAGGGTGGGCGCGTCCGTTGGCCACTTCTTCGCGGGCGTGGCGATCGCCCTGATCGCGACGTTCTTCTTCCTGGCCGAGGGCCAGCACCTGTGGCGCTCGAGTGTCGGCTTGTTGCCGCAGCGCTATCAGGCCGCCACGGGCCAGGCCGCCGAACGCGGTTGGGCCTCCCTGGTCAGCTACATGCGGGCGCAGGTCATCGTCTCGGCCGTGGACGCCGCCGGCGTGGCCACCATCGCCGCCATCATCGGGGTACCGATGGCGCTGGCGTTGTTCGCCCTGACCTTCATCGTCTGCTTCATTCCGGTGGTGGGCGCGATCATCGCCGGCACCGTGGCCACGTCGCTCGCCCTGATCACCCACGGCTGGGTGGCCGCACTGATCATGGCCGGGGGCACGGTCGCCGTGATGTGGCTCGAGTCGCACCTGCTGCAGCCGCTGCTGCTGGGCAAGGCGGCTTCGCTGCACCCGCTGGCCGTGCTGATCGGCATCGCCGTCGGCGCCCAGGTGGGCGGCATCGTCGGTGCGCTGGTGGTTATTCCGACCATGGCGTTCTTCGTGGCCTTCATTCGTTCACTGCGTGGCAAACCCGTGCAAGAGACCACGCACAAACGAAAATAATGACCCCCAAGTCTTTCGATTCTGTAAAACAGCGTTTACATTTGATGCATGGCTACTGAACCGGACCTCACTCCGATCCTCGAAGACCTTGCCGCGGGGCGCATCGACGCCTCCGAGGCCGCCAGGCGAATCGACGCGCTCAAGGCAGCGGCCGAGCAGACGAGCGAACCCAGCGACGACGAAATCGCGGGCGACACCGACAGCCCGGGGCAGCACGCGTCCGGGGTGTTCAATCAGCCGCCCTTCGTCGAGGACGTGCCGCCCAGCCCGCGGCGTGCCACCGGCGCG
>DAOSUG010000068.1:0-7809 GCA_035378545.1 Micropruina sp.
ACCACCAGCATCAGCCCGGACGCCAACTCGGGTGCCGCCCCGATCCGTCCGACGGCCTCGATCGCGATGTAGACACCGACGCCGATCATCAGCAGCACCGCCAGCCCCGAGGCGAACACCTCGGCGCGGTAGGAGCCGAAGGTGTGCAGGCCGGTGGTGTCCTTGCGAGTGGCCAGCCGGGTGGCGATCAGGGCGGCGCCGAGCGTGGTCACGTCAGCGGCCACGTGTCCGGCGTCCGATAGCAGGGCCAACGAACCCGAGTTCCACGCCGCCAGCAGCTCGACCACGAAGAAGCCGGCCACCAGCACGAAGGCGACGGCCAGCCGCCATCGGTGCCGTCCGGTCGCGCCGGCGTGATCGTGACGTGGACGCCTCGAAGTGACGTGAGCGTCGATTACCTACGGCACTACTTCGGCTCTGAGGCGGGGGTCGAAAGCCTGGCCAGCGCATCCCCTGGCTCAGCCGGCCGCAACCGGACCCTGTCGATCAAGAACTTCGAGCAGGTTCTGGTTCCAGTTCCTTCTCGCCCGGACCAAGACCGCATCGTCGCTCATCTGGGTAGGCACACGCGTCCTGGCCGTGACGACAGCACGCTTGATGCCCTGGTCGCGGGTTTCACCGCCCGAGGGATTGAGGAGTCGCCTCTCGTTCCGTTCGGCTCGCTCCTCCAGTTGCAGCGAGAGCCTGTCGAGCTGGTGGATGGTGAGCGATACCGGAGGATCGGCATCTACTCCTGGGGGAAGGGGATGTTGCGGCGGGAATCGGCCTCCGCCAACGAGATGGGTAGCATGCGCTACTTCACCTTTCCCATACCATCCCTTGTGTTCAGCAATAACCAGGCTTGGGAAGGCGCCGTGGCATTGGCCAGTCCCGAGGATGGCGGCCACGTGTGTTCTAGTCGCTTCTATCCCTACGTGCCACGGGAGGGCGTCGATGTGGACCTCCGATTTCTCCTGGAATTCTTCCGCAGTGATCAAGGCATCGCTCTGATGCGCCGAGCGAGCCCGGGCACCCAAGTACGCAACAAGCTCCTCAGCCGCTCAGCCCTAGAGATGGCCGTTGTGCCCTTCCCTGGCCGCACGATCCAGGACCGAATCGTGACGCGCCGACAGATGGTCGACAAGGCCACCGACGTCATCAAGCGAGCTGATGAACTCGCGGACGCGATCCTCCCTGCTGCCCGGAACGAGATCTTCAACGCGATGCGGTGACACTGCGCCAGGCAACGTCCGCGACCACGACATGGTCGAGCAACCGGAGTCCGACGTGACCGCCGTCTGCGACCTGCCCGGTTGCCGCGCGGTCGGCGTCCGTCGGGGTCGGGTCGCCGCCGGGGTGGTTGTGGGCGAGGGCGATCGCGAGACCGTCGTGGCACGACACCGCGCTGAGCACCTCCCGCACGGGCAGGCCGCAGCCACTCGCGCCACCCTTGGCTACGTCTTCGAGGTGGCGCAGCCGCAACCCCGAATCGGCCACGAGCACGACCAGGCGTTCCACCCGTGCGCCGGCGAGGCGAGCCCGGGCCACTTCTGCGATCGTCCCGGAGTCTGCTAGGCGAGGGGGCTCCCCGGGTGACCCGAGGCGTCCGGCCAACGCCAGCGCTGCCACCAACCGGGACGCCTTGGCGGGGCCCAGAGCGTCCAGGCGAGGGAGCTCGGGAACGCCCCACCGGGCCAGCCCGGCGACCCCACCGCAGCGGGCGAGCACGGCTTGGGCGAGGGCGACGGCGTTGCGTCCACGCCCGCCGGTTCCGAGCAGGATGGCCACCAGTTCGGCGTCGCTCAGTGCGTGTGATCCCTCGCGCGGGAGGCGCTCGCGCGGGAGGCGCTCGCGCGGGCGGTCGTGGGCGGGCCACGTCAGGAGCGGTGGGGAGGTCATGGGGGCAGTCTCGCGGGCGGGCACGGACCTCCACATCGGCCACCAGACACCTGTGGATAACCCAGTCGGCACGTCACGCGTCCTGCTCGCCCGCACTCCCCAGCGAGCGCTGACAGGCACATCGTCGGCTCGACAGGAAGGAGTGATCGATGCGCCTGCCTGCTCGGCACGGCAGGATGAACACGAATCCCAGAGGAGTGGCATGGTGAAGGCGAACGAGACCAACCTCGAGGGCATCCTCGAGGGCAAGCGGCAGTACCAGGTGCCGCTCTACCAGCGCGTCTACTCGTGGGGTCCCAAACAGATCGACCAGTTGTGGGATGACCTGATCGAGATCGCTGAAGCGCGTCGGGCCGGGGGTACGCCCACCCACTTCATCGGGTCGCTGGTGTTGGCGGCCAGCCCCGACAACGGGGTGGTCGGCGTCCACAAGTTCCTGGTCGTCGACGGTCAGCAGCGGCTCACGACCTTGTCGATCCTGCTGGCGGCCATCCGCGATCATCTGTCAGAGTCCGACGGCCAGGAGCACCGCGACCGGATCGACGCCCAGTATCTCGTCAACAAGTACGAGGCGGGCAAGCCTCCCAAGCTGGTGCCGACACAGGCCGACCGGTCGGCGTATCTGGCGATCGTGCGTGCCAGCGCGGAGGCAGGCGGCGAGGACGCCGTGGGTGCGGCGTATCGGCGGTTCCGGGTGAAGCTGGCCGAGATCGACGATCCCGAGGATCCCCACGACATCGCGGCCATCGAGAACGCCGTGCTCCGTGGACTCGCGCTGGTCGCGGTCACAGCGGAGGCCGGCGACAACGCGCACCGGATCTTCGAGTCGCTCAACAACACCGGTCTGCGGCTCACTCAGTCGGATCTGCTCAAGAACCACTTGTTCATGCGCCTGGGTGATCGTGCGGAGGAGGTGTACGAGGCGCTGTGGCGTCCGTTGGAGGACAAGCTCGGCGCGGAGAACCTGGAGTTGTTGTTCTGGCTGGACCTCGTGCACAACGACGAGAAGGCCAAGCAGTCGGACACCTACCTGGGGCAGCAACGCCGCTTCGACACGCTGACCACCGCGGCTGAGGTCGCGGCGGAGATCCGTCGGATCGCCAAGCTCGGCGACGTGCTGGCGACCATCCTCAAGCCCGAACGCGAACAGAACCAGGCCCTACGGAAGCGGCTCGAACGCATCCGGGCCTGGGGCTCCACGACGGCGTACCCGATCGTGATGCAGGTGCTGGCGCAGCGAGCAGCAGGACGCGCCTCCGACGACAAGGCCATCGCAGCCCTCCTCTGCCTGGAGTCGTACTTCGTTCGCAGGATCGTGATCGGGAGGGCGACCGCAGGCTTGAACCGGACGCTCTTGCAGGCGGTCGGCGCCATCACCGAGGCGTCCGACGTCGAGGCGGCGTTGCGGGATTACCTGTCGGAGGGGCGCAAGCACTTCGCAACGGACGCCCAGGTGCGCGAGGCCGTCACGACCGTGCCGTTCTACTGGCAGGGGCGGGCGTCCCAGAAGAAGCTCATCCTGCTGTGGCTCGAGGAAGCCCTGCGGCCGAAGGAACCGGTCGACGCCAAGCAGCTCACCATCGAGCACGTGCTGCCGCAGACCTTGACGGACGCCGTGCGCGCCGAGTTCGCTGCCAGCTTGCCTGCGGAGGCCGAGGTGGCGTTCGAGCACGAGCGCCTCGTCCACACTCTGGGGAATCTCACGCTGTCCGGGTACAACAGCGAGTTGAGCAACCGGCCGTTCTCGCAGAAGCGCACGATGCTCGCCGAGAGCGGCGTGCGCATGAACCAGACGATCGCGGAGCACCAGACGTGGGGTGCGAGCGAGATCACGGAACGTGCGCAGGCGCTGGCCGAACGCATCGTGGAACTGTGGCCCGGTCCCAACGAGAAGCTCGTCGGGATCCGTGACCACGAGTCCGAGTTGCGTCTGGACGTCGCCGCCGTGCTGGCCGGGATTCCGTCCGGGAGGTGGACCACCTACGGCGAGGTGGCGGTGGTGGTCGGCAGCCACCCCGTTCCCGTGGGTTCCGCGATCGCGAACCATCCGATGCCCAATCCATGGCGGGTGCTGCAGTCGGGAGGAACCGTCTCGGATCAGTTCCGGTGGACCGATCGGGGCCGGACGGACGATCCGCGCGACCTGCTCCGTGACGAGGGCGTCGACTTCGAAGAGGCGGGCAGGGCCGACCCCGAGCGGTTCATGGACGCCGTAGAACTGGCATCCGGGGTGGGGATGGACATCGATGCGTCCACCCTGAGGAGGCGTCGGCGCCGGCAGGCACGAAAGACCACCACGGATCCAGGAGCCCTGGGCGTCCAACAGGTCGCGTTCTGGGGGTCGGTGCAGGACTGGGGCCGCGAGCATGCCACGCATGCTTCCTTCCACCGATCGCCAGGTCGCCGACACTGGTACTCGGTCGAGCCGGCGGGCCTCGCACTCCAGGTGAACCTCAACGTGAACACCATGAAGCCAAGGGTCTACGTGGAGATATACCTCGAGGGGGGCAAGGAGCAGTTCCACGCGCTGCACAACCAGAGGAAGGAAATCGAGGGCGACCTCGGCTACGCCGTGGAGTGGCGCGAGCAACCGGAGAAGAAGGCCAGCCGCATCATCCGGGAGCGCCCCGGCGACTTCCGAGACCCGGCGCAGGCTGACCAGCTGGTGCAATGGCTCGTCAGGACCGCCGACGACTTCGTTCGAGTGCTGCAACGACTCGGCGGATGAGGTGCGCGGCCGACTCTGGACATGGGCAGGCAAGGACACCGATTGGCATGGAGCTGCGGGGGCGTCTGGCGACGGGTGACGTCCCTGCCGGGACAGCAAGCCGGCCTCGAGCGGGGGCGCGGTCGTCCCTGGAGCGAACAAGAACGCATTAGACCCACGTCCGCAGGTGGCTCCGCGTGAACTCTCACGTCCCAGCATGACCACATCGCCGCGGACCGATGTTTCACGTATGTTGCACGACATGGAAAACCCGTTCGACCGGGATTCGTTTTCCCTAGTCAGAACGGGTTTGTTCGTTGTGCGCGAGAGAGGAGTTGAAGCTCTCTTCTATAGCAGATAATGACCCCCTGACAAGGACTTATGTGGACCGATTGGCACTTCGTCACCTTGCCGTGGGGAATACGTGGGGAATGATTCTGAACCCCAGACCCGCGCGGAACACGCGCCCAAGGCTGACCCTCAGCATAGGCGGACACGAGAGGGTCGCTGGCGAGAGTTACGTTGCTCATCGCAGGGCTGCCAGCAGGTCGTTGCAGAGGGCGGCAAACGCGGGAGCGACCGTGGCGTCGCCTCCTGCGGCGGATGCTGCGAGGTGCGCGATCCGGCCTCTGGGTGAGGTCGCGTGCAAGCGCAGGATCTGGACGGCTTCATCGGCGACGGCCGCGGCGTTGGGTTCACTGCGGTGCTTGGTCAGTCCGAGGACGAGGTCGGCGGTCTCGACTGCCTGGAGGAGGCGGAAGGCGTCGAGGGCGTCCTTCTCCTTGAGCCTGTCCGGTTGGCGGTCGGACTGTCCGAGCCGTTCGCTGATCTTGATGACCTTGGCCACCAGCAGGGCGGCCGCGCCGGCGATGGCCAGGTCGAACGTGCGGTCGTCGACCGGTTCCAGCGCCCCGATGGTGACGCGTTCGTGGTCGACCAAGGCGGGCTCGAGGCCTCTGGCGATCCGGGCGGTCAGCCTGTCGTGGGGTGCGAGCCGTGCGGCACGCGCCGACTCCCGGTGCGTGCCCGCTTGATGCGGGACGACCATGAGGTCGACGGCGACGTCGGTGGCTGCGACCCAGTGACCGGGGTTCGGGCCGGGAACGAAGCCGGCACCGCGCAGGACCGCGCCGATCTCGGGGACGTCCGCCAGCCCGCGGGTGTCGATGGCGAGGTCGGCGTCGGTTGTCATCAAGGGCACGTTGAGGTCCGTCTTGCCGGTGTGGTGGTGGACGGCTTGGGCGCCGACCAGGATGAGGCTCGGGAGGTGGTCGGTCATTGCTTCGAGGGCGTCGAGGAGGACGCGGCGGGCGGCGACGTACTCGGGGGCGACGGCGTCCATGTCACTCCTTCCACGATGGGTCGGTTGCGGCGAGGGCGTCCATCAACTGCTCGGCCTCGGCGTCCGAACGGCCGGGCAGGGTCAACAGGTCCGCCAGCACGAGCGCTGTGGGCGCGAGAGCGACAGGTTCACCCGCTTGGGGGAGGATCCGCTGGTCCTGGGGGGCGACGATGACCGCGTTCGCGGTCGCCGCGTCCGCCTCCACCAAGCCCAACTGCTCAGCCAGCCTGCGGGGCGACGCCGCGTAAAGAGCGAACAGTCGCAACGGGACTACCGACGTCGCGTCCGGCGGCAGCAGCCGGCGGGCAGCCGCGGAACCCGTGACCGCCACACCCTCCTGTTTAGCGAGCCGGTCGGTGACCTGGGCCAGCCCTCGCGGCGCGAGCCAGTACCCCAGGCCAGGGTTGGTGGTGGCGTATCCGTAGTCTTGCACCCAGCGCCGCAGCAACGAGCGACGCCGGACGCCGGTCAAGGCGCCGCGGGCGTCCCGGTCGACGATCCCCTCAGCCGCCAAAGTGACGAGCAGCTTAGACACCGACCCGGGCGACACCTGCGCCACACTGGCCAACTCCCGGACACCGACCGGCACCTCGACCTCGGACAGGGCGCGGATCACGCGACTGGTGGCCACCCCGTTCAACCGGACCACCGCAGCGGACTCCGGAGCACGAGGCGAGCGCTCGGCACCCTCACCCATGAGCAGGATCAACGGGTCGTCCGAGACCAAGCGCACCCAGCCCGTCGCGTCGACGTAACTGATCCCCGCCTGGGCCAGGGCACGGCGGGTGGCGGGGCCGATGTAGTCCGCGACGAACAAGACCGGGAAGCCCGTCTCCCGCTGACGCTCCCGAAGGGCTGCCACGGTATCGGCGAGCGACCTCCCGCCCGCCCGCTTTGCCTCGACTCTGTAGGTGACGCCCACCCCTGCCGGCCCCCTCACCGACAACAGCACATCACCCGCGTACGGAGCGGCGCCGTCGGTGAGGTTGGCCGTCCACGCGCGCGGCAGCAGCTCCCTGACCTGACGTATGGCATCCTCAAGCAGAAGTGTTTCCGGGCCAGCATCGTTTCTCATAGTACGAAACATTCTACTTCAAGAAACAGCGAGGGCGAGAGTCTGGCTGGCCCCAGAGCGCGGGTGCAGTGTCGCGGTTGAGGGCGCGTTCGAACTCATCGCCGGTTCCCGCTCCCGCTCTGCATCGCAGCCCCCTGTTCGGTCGGACACGCCACTCGCTCTCATAACGGGCGTCTGCTGTTCTCGGGGGACACGATTCAGAGCAGACACGGGCCGCGCCGGCCAAGGGCTGATGACGGACCCATGGTCCTGATGGGGCCCCTTGCTCCGCGACTGACACTGTGGCCTTGCGGGTGTCGACGCCGCTCGCGACCGGCGAGTGTCAGCTGACGGCGGTGGTGGTCATAGTGCTTGGGTGCCCATTCGAGCACGTCGGCGCGGGTCATCCACGACGTGAAGTATGGATCCCACTGTTCGGGGACAGCCATCCCGGTCTGCAGCTCGGCGTCGGTGGCTCGGCGTCCCCAGTCGACGAGCCAGTCGGTGTCGATGTCCATCCAATGCTCGGCGCGACGTAGCCCGGAGACGCGGGCGCCTGCGACTGGCCCGGCCCAGTTGACCCAGTTGTAGGGACGCGTCACCACATGTGGAACAGCAGCTCGCGGTTGGTCCAGCGGGTCCCCCGCGTGGGCGCCAGCAGTTCCTCGGGGTGGCAGCCGCGATGAGGCGGCGGTAGTCGTCGCGGACGCGTTCAAGCTCGGACGCGATGTCGTCAGCGGCTGGCATCCATCCAGTGTGCGCCCCGCCCGGGACCCTCCGTCACAGGTTGAGCGATGCCAGAAGGCTGCGGACGCGTCGTTCGACGTC
>DAOSUG010000069.1:0-7808 GCA_035378545.1 Micropruina sp.
CGCGGCGCCTGGTCACCCTGGTGCCGCAGACGGCGGCCGACCTGCTCTACCTGCCCAGCGTCGGAGCCGAGTGCGACCAGGCCGACACCGAGAGCGACGTCGAGCCCGGCACCACCGCCCGGCTGCTCCGCGGCCTCGGGGTGATCGTGCCGGAGGAGCGCGACCCGCGCGACCTTTCCGAGGGGCAGCGCCTCGCATTGGTGCTGGCGATCCAGCTGGCCGCCCGTCCGCCGGTGCTGCTGCTCGACGAGCCCACCCGCGGCCTCGACTACAGCGCCAAGGCCGAGCTGCGCCGGATGATCGGCGAGCTGGCGGCGGACGGCCGCGCGGTGCTGATCAGCACCCACGACGTCGAGTTCGCCGCCGCCACCAGCCGGCGCACCCTGCTGATGGCCGACGGCGAGCTGATCGCCGACGGCAGCACGGCCGAGGTGCTGACCTCGTCGCCCGCCTACGCCCCCCAGATGGCGAAGGTGTTCGCGCCGCTGCAGATCCTCACCCCGGACGAGGTCGCTGCCGGCCTGCCCGCCACGATCTCGTCGCGCAGGGGGACGTCATGAGCACCACAGCAGAGTGCCGACGCTGCAGCACCGCCCACCCCGGACGGGTGCTCAAGGTTTCGACCCTGGGGCGACGATGACCAGGGAACAGGGCCGCATCTCGGTCGCCGTCGTGGTCGCGATCGTGATCGGCTTCGTTGCGTTCTCGTGGCCGCTGTTCCTGCGGCCGGAGTCGGGCATGCGGCCGGAGCAGGCGCCGATCGTGTTCGCGTTCGTGCTGCCGATCGTGCTGGCCACCGTACTGTCCGAGGTGGCCGGCGGACGCATGGACGCCCGCACGCTCGCCATGCTGGGCGTGCTGGCCGCCGTCGGCACGATCCTGCGTCCGCTGAGTGCCGGCACGGCGGGCTTCGAGCTGGTGTTCTTCATTCTGATCCTTGCCGGACGCGTGTTCGGCGCCGGCTTCGGCTTCGCACTCGGCGCGATCACCCTGTTCACCTCGGCCCTGATCACCTCGGGCGTCGGCCCGTGGCTGCCCTACCAGATGCTCTCGGCCGGCTTCGTCGGGCTGTTCGCCGGCCTGTTGCCGCCTGCCAAGGGGAAGGCCGAGATCTGGCTGCTCGCCGCGTACGGCATGGTGTCGGCCTTCGCCTACGGCTGGGTGATGGACTTCAGCTTCTGGCCCTTCGGTATCGGCAACGACACCCCGATCTCGTTCGATCCGGCCCTCGGTCCGCTCGAGAACCTGCATCGTTTCGTGCTGTACAACCTCGCCACCTCGATGGGCTGGAACCTCGGCCGGGCCCTGACCAACGCGGTGGTGATCGCCCTGGTGGGCCCGGCCCTGCTGCGGCTGCTGCGCCGCTCCGCCCGGCGCGCGGAGTTCACGGCCGCCTTCGACAATCCACCGGCAGTGCCCAGCAGCTCCGTTGAGTTGGCGGTCGAATGAGTCGAGCCGTCGAGCAGTCAGTGACCGCCGGTGGAATGACGTCACGGCGCGCGCGACGACTTTCGGCCGAAGCCACGCCGCCGTCGGCCCCGGAGGTCCACGCGCACCGGATGCCCCTCACACCCCCTCAGCGGACGCACCGAGTGGCTGCGGCCGTGCGCGCGGTCCGTCCAGCGTGCTGAGCGAGGGCGGGCGACCGCGACGGGAACAAGCCGCTCGGGCGGTACTGCCCCACCCTGCGGGGCCTACCGCTTGCCGGCGTTCGGAATAGAGTGAAGCTGAAGCAGGTTGCCGCCGATAAGGGCCGCATGCCACCGACCAACGAAGGAGACCCGAATGACGTACACGCTTCCGGACCTCGACTACGACTACGGCGCCCTCGAGCCACACATCTCGGCGCAGATCATGCAACTGCACCACGACAAGCATCATGCCGCCTACGTGGCCGGCGCCAACACCGCGCTCGAGAAGCTGGCCGCGGCCCGCGAGAGCGGCGACTTCGGCGCCATCAACAAGCTCGAGAAGGACCTCGCCTTCCACCTCGGTGGCCACATCAACCACTCGGTGTTCTGGAAGAACATGTCACCTGAGGGCGGCGGACGTCCCGACGGCGAGATCGCCAGCGCCATCGATGAGTTCTTCGGCTCGTTCGAGGGCTTTCAGAAGCAGTTCAACGAGGTGGCCAACGGCCTGCAGGGCTCAGGGTGGTCGGTGCTGGTCTGGGACACCCTCGGCAAGCGCCTGAACATCAACCAGCTCTTCGATCAGCAGGGCAACCTGCCGGTCGGTCAGCTGCCCGTGCTGCAACTCGACATGTGGGAGCACGCCTTCTACCTGCAGTACCTGAACGTGAAGGGCGACTACGTCAAGGCGTGGTGGAACGTGGTCAACTGGGCCGACGTGACCGAGCGCTTCACCAAGGCGCAGCAGGCCTCCAGCGGCCTGTTCTGAGCCACCTCACGGCCAGCGGCTGAGCCAATTCGCGGCAGCGACCGAGCCACCTGACGGCAGCGCCCGAGCTACCCACGGCAGTGCCTGAGCCAGCTCGGCAGCGGCTGAGCCACGCGGTAGCGGTCGAGCCACCTGACGGCAGCGGCTGAGCCGCCGCCGAGACCGAGACCGACGGCCTCCGGAGAACTCCTCCGGGGGCCGTTTTCGCACGCTGTGACGAGCGGTGGTCGTGTTCACCACCGTCCAAGGCGTGGACGCAGCTTCCCCCACAAACCGCGCTGACTACGCGATGCACGCATGACATTCGACGGCACTCCTGAGAGATTTGCTTGATTTCTCAGCTTGAGTCACACTCTTCTCAGGTTGTTCTCATGAACTCCCCAGTATTGCCGTCGAAACTTGGAGTAACCGCATCGTGATCTGGTCCTGGAAGCTGACCGCGCTCAGCGCAGCCGTCGTACTCGCCGGTGGTGCCGTCGCCGCAACGTCCCTCGACAAGACCGTCGCCGTCACCGTGGACGGCGAGACCACCTCGACCACCGGCTTCGCCAACACCGTGGCGGACGTGCTCGCCGCCCGCGGCATCACGGTCGGTTCGCGCGACGTGGTGGTGCCCTCGGTCGACAGCCCGATCGGCAACGGCGACAGCGTGCAGGTGCAGCTGGCCAAGAAGGTCACCCTGCTGGTGGACGGCAAGCCGACCGAGTTCTACACCACCGCCACCACCCTGGACGGCGCCCTCGCTACCGCCCAGGTGCGCGGCCTGAACGGCGCCGATTTCTCGGTGTCCCGTTCGATCGGCATCGGACGCGAGGGGCTCACCGTCGACGTCACCACACCCAAGACGATCACTTTGAAGGTGGCCGGCAAGAGCAAGAAGATCACCACTACCGCGAGCACCGTGGCCGAGGTGCTGGGTGAGCAGAACGTCGGCATGAACGTGGGCGACCGAATCAAGCCCGCCCTGACCGCCGGCGTCGACGACGTGGCGTCCATCACGCTCACCCGGGTCGCTGTCGACACCAGGACCGTGACCGAGAAGGTCGGCTACAGCACCGTCAAGACCAAGTCGAACAAGCTGTTCACCGGCCAGACCAAGGTCACCTCGGCGGGCAAGAACGGCAAGGCCAAGGTCACCTACGAATACACCTCGATCAACGGCGGCAAGGCCACCAAGAAGGTGCTCACGCGCGTGGTGCTCACCGCGCCCGTCAGCAAGCGCGTCACCGTCGGCACCAAGGCCGGCTCGGTCAGCGGCGGCGGCATCAACCTGGCCCGCGCCGGCATGTGGGACCGGATCGCGCAGTGCGAATCGGGTGGCAACTGGTCGATCAACACCGGCAACGGCTACTACGGCGGCCTGCAGTTCGACTTCGGCTCGTGGCGTGCCAACGGTGGCGCCGACTTCGCCCCCCGCGCCGACCAGGCCAGCCGCGCCGAGCAGATCACCGTCGCCAACCGCTACTACGCCAAAGCCGGCCTGGGCCCTTGGGGCTGCCGGCACGCCGCCTGACCTTCGTCCACACACAACGGGAGACCACCATGTCGCGACTCATCAAGATGTCGGCCCTGGCCGCCTGCACCACCCTGCTGGTCAGCGGGCTGACGGCGCTGCCGGCCTCGGCCGACGACGCCACCGGCACCCTGACGCTCGACCTGCACTACGCGGGCCAGCAGCGGTCCGCCACCGTGACCGGCGCCGCCACCGTCGCGGACGCCATCGCACAGCTCAAGCTGGCCGTCGACGGCGACGACCGGGTCAGCCCGGCGGTCACCACCCCGCTCACCGACGGCCTGAGCGTCACCATCGATGTGGTCAGCACCAGCACGACCGTCAAGAAGAACGTGACGATCAAGAAGAAGACGATCACCAAGAAGACCAAGAAGCTCTACAAGGGCCACAAGAAGGTCGTCACCAAGGGTCGCGACGGCAAGGCCACCCGCACCTACCTGACCACCACGGTCAACGGCGTCTCGACCACGGCGGTGGTCTCGCAGAAGATCACCAAGAAGGTGATCAACAAGGTGGTCAAGGTCGGCACCAAGAGCACCAAGGGCCTCAACCTGGCCCGGCTGTCCAAGTGGAACAAGATCGCCAAGTGCGAGTCGGGCAGCCGCTGGCACATCAACACCGGCAACGGCTACTTCGGCGGCCTGCAGTTCAACCTGGGCACCTGGCGCTCCGTGAAGGGCCAGCAGTTCGCGAAGTACCCGCACAAGGCGTCCAAGGCCGAACAGATCACCGTGGCGAACCGGCTCTACGCCAAGCGCGGCTTCAAGCCGTGGGGCTGCCGCCACGTGCTCTGACCCCCGAACCGGTTCTCATCCGCCCGAGAGCCCGGGGACGCGTCCACCTCACCGGTGGACCGTCCCACTGGGCCGCTCTCGCCCCCCGAAGAGCCGGCCCCAACGAAACTGGGCTCCCACCGCCGGGAGCCCAGTTCGTCGTTGTGGACGCGTGGATGCGAGCCGCGCTCGCAACCCGGACGGCCTGGTTCAGACCACCTGCCGCAACCCCAGGGACGGCAGGATCAACGGGTTCTCACCCGGGTCCAGTTGATCGAACCGCTCCGGCGGCCAGGTGACCCCGGGCGGCTGTTGCTCCGGTTCACGCCAGGCACGGTAGGTGAGCACCTCCGGCTCGGCGATGCCGAACACGTCGCGCAGCGCCGTCACGCACCGGCCGGCCAACTCGGCGTACTCGCTGGTCAGGGCCGGCAGCGCCAGCTCGAACGACCAGTTGGGCTGCGGACGGGTCGGCGCCACCCAGCCGGCGGCCAGCATGATCGGTTGCTCCGCGGTGTGCGTTGCCACACCGGTGACGAACTCGGGACCGGACGCCTCGGCGACCAGCAGATCGTCCACACCGATGAACTGGACGTAGCCGGCGCCGAGTTCGGCGGCCGCCGCGACGATCAGCACCGACCGGTCGGTGACCTCACGCAGTGCGCGTTGCAGCCGTTCACCGAAGTCGTTCCACGACATCGGATCACTCCCCCAGGTCGTGCAGGACCGCCGCGTACTGCGGCGTGGTGAAGTCGACCACGACCGAGCGCGGCCCGCGCGAGACCACGGCGCGGCTGCCCCCGGGCAGCGTCCAACGCGCCGAGGCTCCATCGCCGGTGGTCAACTCGGGCCGGCCCCAGCGGCTGCGGCCCTCGCGGACGAGCAGCGCGTAGTGGTCGTCGAGAAAGGCCTCGGCCTGCTCGCCCGGCTCGCGCACTACGTCGGTCGTCCAGAAGCTGAACGAGCCGACCTCACCGGACGGCAGCGTGATGATCGCCACCGAGGGCTCGCTCAAGGCGTCGAGCCGGTTGGTCATGAACTCGTCGTCGTCGGGAGTCCAGCCGACCTCGGTGCCCAGTTGCTGGACCTGCTCGGCAGTCCGCGGCCATTGGGCGCCGGCCCAGAAGTCGACCAGATCGCACGCCCGGCCGGGGCTCATCGCCTTCCACGTCATGACTTGAACCCTATCTACTTGAATGTCGGCAGCGTGAAGGCACGGGGGTCGAGCACGAACGGCGTGAGCTTGATCCGGCCGCCCGGCAAGGCCTGCACGAGGTCGTATTCGACCTTGATGGTGCCGTCCTTGAGCGCTTGGGTGATCGGCGAGTCCGGGTTGGCCTCGATGAATTGGCGCACCGAATCCTGCAGCCGGGAATCGGACTTCAGCACATCGTCCAGGTACCCGCTGGTGCCCTGCTGGTGACGAACGCCGTCCACCGTGCGCGCACCGAGCCCCGCATCGCCGCCCTTGGCCTCGTAGAACCTGAGCGTCGGCGGATGTCCACCCACGGTGACCTGGTCGAACCGTCCGGCGCCGGCACCCCCCGCACCGATCAGCGAGGTCTCGCCCCGCATTCTGGCGACCGCGGCCGCGGCCTTGTCACCCAGTCGCTCCGAGACGTTCTTCAGCATCTGGGCTGCAACCCGGTCGTGCGCCAGTGCCCTGAGCACCGACTGCCGCTGCCGGACGGTGAGGGTTCCCTCGTCGACCTGCCGGGTGAGGGCCCGCACCACATCGTCGGTCGAGCCCTTGAGAACCTCGGGCGACAATCCGGTGCTCTCGACCAGCCGGCTGAGCCGGTCGTGAGCCAGGTGGGAGCCGTCGAGTGCGGCATCGCGAGCGGACACCCGGCCGTCGTGCGCGGCACGCTCGGCGTCGCTGACCGTGAAGTCCTCCGGTGTTCCCTTTGTGGCCTTCTCGAACGGGAGGTCGGTGTGACCGGGTCGGTTGGTGTCGGCGATCCAGCCGCTGTGGTCGCGCAGCTTGCCCGCCCTGTCGCGGTAGGTGCCGTCCGGATCACCGGGCACGTGGCGGCGGCCGTCCGCGTCGAAGGTGTAGGGCCGGCCGTGGCGATCCTGGAGCGGACCACCGTCCGGGGCCTGGGTCGGCGCGTGCGCGCTCGCCGGGTCGGCGTGACCCGCGTGGGCTCCGGCGTCGAGGTGGGTGCTCGGCCCAGCGGCCTGGCCGTCGATGCCTGTCGCGGCGGAGCGACCCCCCTCGACGTGGGTGGCGGCGGCATCGGGCGCGCCGCCCGGATGGGTGCCCGGCTCGGGATGGGCCGTGGCCGGCTCCGGATGCGTGGACGCCCCCGGCTGAGTGCCAGGCTCCGGGTGGGTGGACGGCTCGGGAGGCGCGGTCGCCTCCGGCCGAGTGCCCGTGGCCGACTCACTAGCCGCCTCCGGGTGAACGCCATTCTGCGGCTCACTGGATGCCGCCGGCCGAGTGCCCGGCTCCGGCTGCGTGCCCGGCTCCGGCTGCGTGCCCGGCTCCGGCTGGGCGGAGGCCTCCGGCCGGCTGGTGGCCGGCGTCTCGGTGGTCTCGTGCGGCGCATCGGTCTCGTGCGTCGTGCTGGCCTCGGCCTGATCGGGCCTGGTGGTCGCCTCGGGAGCCGGTTGCTGACCGTTCGTCCCGGCCTCATCCGCCTTACCTGCCGGCACCTCTGCCTTGCCGGCCGGCACCTCGGGATCGGCCTGCGCCGCCGGCCGCCCGGCCGGGGCGTCCACGTCCGGCTGGGTCTGGGCAGAGGGCCGGGTGCCCGGAGGATCGAGGTCGGGAGCCGCCGAGTGCGGGGGCGTGGCACGCGGCACGTCCACCTCCGGGCCACCGAACAGGTTCTGGCTCACCGGCCGGTCAGCGTGCGTGGGCGTGAGGTCGGGCACGACGTCGTCCAGCACGCCGGGGCCGCCGAACTTGAGCTTCGCGCCGTCCCGTGCCAGGTCGTCCGCCAGGTTGGTGGGCAGGTGGTCGGCGAACTTGAACACCTTGCTCAGCACCGGAATGGCGTGGATGCCGCCCTTGACCAGGAACGA
Organism: Micropruina sp.; assembly: GCA_035378545.1. Classification (GTDB taxonomy): domain Bacteria; phylum Actinomycetota; class Actinomycetes; order Propionibacteriales; family Propionibacteriaceae; genus Micropruina. The sequence goes on from DAOSUG010000069.1 coordinate 7,717, forward strand.
GCCACCCGGAATCGCGAAATCGGCCACGGCGCTGGTGATCTTCGCCACCCGTGCCCCGATGCTCGCCGCCTTCAGCCCCGCCCCGACCTGGC
>DAOSUG010000070.1:0-7783 GCA_035378545.1 Micropruina sp.
TCGATCATACGACAGCCACGAACTCGGACGGTTTCACCCACTGCCGGGCGATGGTGCTGGAAACGCATCGTCTACGGTGAGTTGCACAGCTTCACCCCTTCCAGGCGCCGCGGGCCTCGGCTGAGGCCGACCCGTTCGGCGAACCATCCGCCGGCGCAGGGTTGGCGGCAGGACACCATGCACGCGGTCACCACCGACGTCGCCACTCAATGGCGACAACTCCGGCGGTGGTTCGCCGCCCGCACACGCGCACCGGCGGGCCCGTCGCCGACGAAGCTGACCGAGGTCCATGCCGGGGAGGCCTCCGATTTGCACCGGGTGTAATCCGAGGGGGAGGGGGGTCTGGGTCTGGTGCCGGTGGCGCTGTGAACCCAGGGTCAGGTGGCTCAGGGGTGGGTGGCCTGGGTCAGGCGGTGAGGGTGGCGAGGGGGATGGTGTAGGTCTGGTTTCGGGTGATGCTGGCCTGGGTGCCGCCGGTGATGATGGCGAGGAATCGGGGCCGGCCGATCTGGTCGAGATCGAGCCGGTCGTCGCGGAGGGTGTGGAGTGCGATTTCGGCGTCGACGACGTGGTGGTCGCCGAGGCTGGTCTGGACGGCGGCCCAGCGGCCGTCGGGGTATTCGATGATGGCATCGATCGCCGGGCCGGTTTCGTCCTTGTAGTGGTACAGCTGGGCGCCGGTACCTTCGAGATAGACCCGCAGGTCGTGGATGACCATGGCGGTGAAGATCGCCGCGAACCGTTGGGGATCGTCGGCGAGCCGGTCGGCATCGTAGCCGAGGGCGGCGCAGGCCAGGGCGGGGTCGGCGAGGTGGGCGCGGGGCCGGTGGCGGAGCCGGGCCCGGGTGCGGAGGGGTGGTTGCCAGGCGGGTTGGGGTTCCCAGGCGTGGAGCCGGTCGAGCGCGTCGAGGTAGGACCGGACGGTGTCGCGTCCGAGCCGGGCAGCGGTGTTGTGGCCGAGGCCGGCGAGGCTGGCGTCGGTGGCGGTGTGCCGGGCGAGGCTGGTGAGCAGGTCGGTGATCCGGTCGGGCTGGTGCCGGGTGAGCACGAGGGTCTTCAGGTCCGTGTGGGCGAGTGCGTGCAGGTAGCTGGTGTTGTACTCGATGGCCTGCTCGGTGGGGGCGTTGAGGAGTTCGGGCCAGCCGCCGCGGACGGCGTGTTCGGCCAGGTCGGTGTAGCTGAGCCGGCTGCGGACGCCGGCGACGTTGTCGCCGTAGGCGAGGCCGGCCAGCGACACATGCGCCTCGATGCCGGGGCGTTCGGTCAGGCTCATGGTCCGCATCCGCAGCACGGGGAGCTGGGCGGCGTCGCGGGTGTGGTGCCGGTACTCCAGCGGGGTGGCTGAGCTGGCCAGCAGGTAGCGGCCGGGCAGCGGCTGGTCGCCGAGCCGGCCGGTGATCTGGGGCCACAGGGAGGGCGCGAGCCGCCATTCGTCGACGAGCCGGGGCGCCCGTCCGGCCAGGATGCGGTCGGGGTCGAGCTGGGCGAGTTCCACCATGCCGGGGTTGGCGTCGAGGTGGACGGCGCTTCCAGCATGCTGCAGGGCGGTGATGGTCTTGCCGCACCCGCGCGGCCCTTCGAGCCGGACGGCGGGCCGGCCGCGGAGCCAGCGGGACAGCCGGTCGTCGATCACCCTGGGCAGGTACTCCACCTCATCGACTGTACTGCGGTCTGCGGAAAAATGAACGTCACTCCACGCCAGCAGGAACGTCACTCTGCCGTATCCGGCGTTTGCGGTCTGCGGGGAATCGGGCGATCGTCAACCCCTCGGAACAAGTTCTGGGGGGATGTTGGGGGACGTGCCGTTGACAAGGCCGTTCACCTCTCAGCTGTGGATCGCGAGGGTGGGGGGAGGTGCCGGTTGGCTACATCGATGGTGACATGCCTGTGCTGTCCTGACCTGATCCCCACTCCGGGGTCGTCCCGCCCGTCCGGCGGGGCGTGTGTAAGGAAGGGCCGGCTGATGGCGATCGGGTTGAAGAAGTTGCTGGCCGGGTCGGGCTATGAGTACCTGACCCGGCAGGTCGCGCCGGGCGATGTGACCAGCCTGGCCGACTACTACACCGCCAAGGGTGAGACCCCGGGCCGGTGGTGGGGTGCCGGCCCGGCTGGGATGGGGCTGGCCGAGGGCGACCCGGTGACCGAGGAACAGATGAAACGCCTGTTCGGCGCCGGGGTGAACCCGGTGACCGGGGAGAAGCTGGGCCGGGCCTACTCGGTGTTCGCCGACCGCCCCACGGCGTTCGAGACCGAACTCGAGCGCCGCAAGCAGACCTGGCAGGACCAGCACGCCGGGGCGCGGGTGACCAAGCAGGTCCGGCAGCGGCTACAGACCGATCTGGCGATCGAGTGGCACACCCGCGACCACGGACGTCCCCCGGCCGGACGCCGCGAGTTGCACAGCTACATCGCCAAAGCCACCTCCCATCCGCGGGTGGCGGTGGCCGGGTTCGACCTCACCTTCTCCCCACCCAAATCGGTGTCGGCACTGTGGGCGCTCGCCGGACCCGAGCTGTCCGCCGCGATCCGGGCCGCGCACACCGCCGCGGTCGACGACGCCCTGATCCAGGCCCAGGCCCGGGTCGCGGCCACCCGGTCCGGCCACGAAGGCGTCCGGCACATCGGAGTGCGCGGGATCAGTGCGGCCCGGTTCGACCACCGCGACTCCCGGGCCGGCGACCCGGACCTGCACACCCATGTGGCGATCTCGGCCAAGGTCCAGACCCTCACCGGCGACTGGCGGGCCCTGGACGCCAAACCGCTCTATGCGGCGAAGGTGTACCTGTCCGAGGTGTACACCACCAGCCTGACCGCCCGGCTGCGTGACCTCGGCCTGGTCATGGCGCCGGTCGGCCGGGACGGGAAGCGTCCCGTCTATGAGATCGCCGGCCTCGAGCCGGCACTGCTGGCCCGCTGGTCGTCGCGGCGGGCCCGGATCCAGGCCTGGACCGCCGACCTGGTCGACGCGTTCGAGGCCGACCACGAACGGCCCCCGACCAGGGCCGAACGGCTCGAACTCGCCCAACAGGCCACCCTCGACACCCGCCCGCCGAAACACCAGCCCCGCTCCGAAGCAGAACAACGCGCCACCTGGCACGCCGAAGCCGTCCAGCTCCTCGGCCGCGCCGGGCTGGACCGCATGCTGCAGCCGCGCGCGGCGGCGCCGGTCGTGGACCGGGCGTGGATCGCGCACACCGCGCAACAGGTGATCAACACCGTCGAGGCCGAACGGTCCTCCTGGACACCGTGGAACATCCGAGCCGAAACCCTCCGCCAGGTCCGGGCCGCCGGCATCCGGCTCGACCAGATCACCGCCCTGGCCGAAGCGATCACCGGCCAGGCCCTGGCCGCCGCCTCGATCCCGATCCGCACCACCCGCAACCAGCCGGTCGAACCGGCACCACTGCTGCGTCCCGACGGCACCCCGGTCTACGAGCAGCCCACCGCGACCCGCTACACCTCCCGGCGCATCCTGTACGCCGAACGACGCCTCGTCGACACCGCCGGACGGCTCGGCGGCCGCCAAGCCGACCACAACTCGGTCACCCTCGCCCTCCTCCAGGCGATGGCCAACCGGGAACCGCTCAACCCCGCCCAACAGAACCTGGTCCGCGACATGGCCACCTCCGGCAAGCGGCTGCAGCTGGCGATCGCCCCCGCCGGGACCGGGAAGACCACCGCCATGCGCGCGCTGGCCACCGCCTGGACCTCCAGCGGCGGCACCGTCGTCGGTCTCGCCCCGTCCGCCGCCGCCGCCGAACAACTCCGCACCCAGCTCGGCGAAGCAGCGGTCGCCGACAACCTCGCCAAACTGGCCTGGGCCATCGCCCACCACGAACCACTGGCGGCAGCGGTCGGGCCGGACACGCTGGTCATCATCGACGAGGCCGGCATGGCCGACACGCTCACCCTCGACCACCTCGTCACCTGGTGCCTCGACCAAGGTGCCAGCGTCCGACTCATCGGAGACGACCAACAGTTGGGCGCGATCGGCGCCGGCGGCGTCCTGCGCGACATCGCCACCCAACACGGCGCCCTACGCCTGGACCACGTCGTCCGGTTCGCCGACCCCGCCGAAGCCGACGCCAGCCTCGCCCTGCGATCCGGCGACACCGGGGCGCTCGGCTACTACCTTGACCACGACCGCGTCCACGTCGTCGACCCCGACACCGCCACCAGCCGGGTCCTCACCGCCTGGCGCACCGACATCGCCAACGGGCTCGATGCGCTCATGCTCGCCCCCACCCGCGAACGGGTCGCCGCCCTGAACGCGGCCGCCTGTGCTGCACGCCTCGACGGGCACCGTGCCGGCCGACAGATCCCGCTCGCCGACCACAACCAAGCCAGCCTGGGCGATGTCGTGATCACCCGGCGCAACAACCGCGACCTCGCCAGCAGCGACACCGCCTGGGTCCGCAACGGCGACCGGTGGCGCATCACCACCGTGCACCGCGACGGCTCCATCGACGTCCAACACCTGCGCAACCACAACCAGCTCACCCTGCCCGCCGACTACGTCCGCGAGAATGTGGAACTCGGTTACGCCACCACTATCCACGCCGCGCAAGGCGTCACCGCCGACACCTGCCACGGACTCCTCACCGGCGAGGAGTCCCGCCAGCAGGCCTACACCATGCTCACCCGCGGCCGCCTGGCCAGCCACGCCTGGCTCCAGGTCGACAACCCCGACACCCACATCTCCCCCGTCGACCCCGGCCTGCTCCAGCCCGCCACCGCCGTCCAACTCCTCGAAACGATCATCGCCCGCGACGCCGCGCCCGCCTCCGCCACCACCCTGCTCCGCCAGGCCGACCAGCCCGAACTGCTCCTCGGCCCCGCCGTCACCTGCTACGTCGACGCCATCACCTACGCCGCCGAACACCACCTCCCCACCGACGTCAAAGAGGCCATCGACACCGCCGGAACGAGGCACGGCCTCGACCGGGCCGACGCCTGGCCCACCCTGCGCAGCCACCTCCTGCTCATCGCCGCCAACGGCCACAACCCCGTAGGCGTCCTCGACCAGGCCGCCCTCGGGCCGCTCGACCACGCCCGCGACCCCGCCGCCGTCATCGACTACCGGCTCGACCTCACCCAGGCCAACCATCGCACCCGCGGACCCCTGCCCTGGCTGCCCGGCATCCCCACCCAGCTCCTCGACGACCCCACCTGGAAGGACTACCTGTCCGGCCGCTATCAACTCACCCGACAACTCGCCGACGAAACCCGACAGCGCGTCGCCGACGACCCGACCCCGGCCCGGTGGGCCCGCGACCTCATCGGCCTCGACCCCGCCCTGGTCGCCGACGTCCAGCTGTGGCGCGCCGCCCACCAAACCCCCGACACCGACCTGCGCCCCACCGGCGCACCCCGATACTCCGGGGCCGAACACGACGCCCAACGCCGCCTCGAGCGGGCCCTCCAGACCAGCCAGGCCGACATGCGCGAATGGGTCTCCAAGATCACCGAAGCCGCCCCCGCGTGCGCCAGCGACCCCACGCTGCCCGCCTTCGCCGCGCACCTGGCCCGCCTCGCCCAACGCCGACCCGACCTCGACCGGCAGCTCACCGAAGCGGCAGCGCTCGGCCCGCTGCCCGTCGAACACGCCGCCGACGCCCTCCGCTACCGCATCACCCACCTCATCCACCAAGAGGACGAAATGGCCCGACGCGAAGCCCTCAGCATCATGCGGGCGCACCAGCCGCACCCACAGCCGCCCCCGCCCATGCACGGACCCCACCACGGTCACGACCGCGGCATCAGCATCTGACCCCGCCGAGAAGGGAACGGACATGGCCAGCCACGCATCCGAACCGAGCCAGCCCACACCCGAGTGGCTCTCCCTCCAGCAAGCCGCTCTCATCTATGGGATCAGCGTCGACACCCTTCGCCGCCGAATCGCCACCGGCGCGCTCCCCGCATCCCGGATCGGCGCCCGCCTCATCCGCGTCCGGATTGCGGATCTCGACGAGGTCTGCCATCCGATCAGGGTCGACGAACTACCCGCTCGTCGCCGGCGACCATGGTGAGCACCCACGCCCAAGTCGCGACTCGAAGCCAGGGCGCTGATCGACAAGACTTTACTGATTTCGGTAAAGTGTTGTCCATGACCTTGAGGGACGAGCTGTGGGACGTCGCTGTCGACCAGTACGGCTACGTCACGGCTCTGGACGCACACCAGCTCGGAGCAGCGGTCGTGGAGCTGGGCAAGCTCGCAGCCCGCGGCAAGCTGACCCGCGTGTCGTACGGGCTGTACAGGTTCCCGGAATGGCCGGCGGGTTCGCGCGACCACCTGATGGAAGCCGTGCTGTGGACCCGCGACCCTGAAGCGGCGCTCAGCCACGACACCGCGCTCGACGTCTACGAACTCTCCGACATCAACCCCGGCCGCATCCACGTCACCGTGCCCCGCAGGTCAAAGCCGCTGCGCCGCCGACGGACCCCGGCCGCCTACACCGTCCACTACGAGGACCTCGCACCCTCGCAACGTGGCTACTGGGAGCAGATCCCCACCGTCACCGTGCCGACCGCGATCGACCAGTGCATCTCCTCCGGCGTGCGCCCGGACCTGGTCCGACAAGCCATCACACAGGCTCGCGAACAGGGTCTGATCGATCCGCAGACCGCCGCCCGCCAACGGTCCGCCCTAGAAGGGGGTGACTCATGACAGCCGAACTGCCCGACCGGCAGCGAAGCCCCATCTCGGCGCGGGTGCTCAACACCTGGCTGCGTGAGGCCCAGACGAAGACCGGCGTCGGCGAGAAGCGGATCGGCTGGCTCCTGGCTTCCACGGTTGCGGTGGCCGCGTTGCAGCGCGCCATCGGCTCCGACCACCAGCCTCTCTTCCTGCTCAAGGGTGGGCTGCTGATGGAGTTCCATCTCGGGCTGAGCGCGCGGGTCACCAAGGACGTCGATGCCCTGTTCCGCGGCGAGCTGGCGAGCTTCGAGTCCGCCCTCGACGCCGCGATCGCGGAGCCATGGGGACCGTTCACCCTGCAACGCACGACGATCGAGGAGATCGCCGGTGCTCGTCGACTGGTGAAGCCCCGCCGCTTCGACCTCAAGCTGCTGATCAGGGGCGCGGTCTGGCGCCGGATCAAGATCGAGGTCTCGTTCCCGGAAGGCCGCATCGCCGAAGGCACCGAGCCCGTCCCGGCTCCGAACGCCGGGTTCTTCGGGATCACGACTCCCGATCACCTCGCCGGCATCGCCATGGCCTACCAGGTCGCTCAGAAGCTCCACGCCTGTACCGACCTCGACGAGCCGCCGGCATTCATCAACGACCGGGTTCGGGACGTGGTTGACCTCCTGCTGATCCGGGATCGCTTCTATCCCGCACTGCCGCCGTCATCCGTCCGAGCTGCCTGCCTGGACGTGTTCGAAGCCCGCGCCGCGGAAGCTCGCGCGGTGGACCTGCCAACTCGCCGCTGGCCGCCTCGACTGGTCGTACCCAATGACGAATGGAAGCGGGCATACCCGGCCCTCGCTGAATCGGTGGCGATCTCGCTCACGCTTGAGCAGGCTGTGGCCGAACTGGGCGACTGGGTCGAGGCGATCGAGCAGGCCGGTTAGGCCGGTTGGCCGCCGATCTGGTCGAGAGCGTCCTTCTGCCCACACCTGCTCACCTCAGCGTCTGCGACCCCCGGAGATGTTGTGCATATGTTGTGCAAGGCCCCGGACGTGACGATGGCTCTGACTATTTACCCTAGTCAGAGCCATGTTCGTGAAGTGCGCGAGAGAGGAGTTGAACCTCCACGTCCTTTCGGACACACGGACCTGAACC